>CAZHVC010000292.1:0-3150 GCA_964535765.1 uncultured Ignavibacteria bacterium
AATTCGTACTGCTTTGTTCTGCGGCCGAAATCATCGCCACGGTTCAGAAACAGATACCCATCGCCGAATCGGTCGGCGGCCGCAATCCCGTAAACAAAAGCCGCGGCTATCAAAAGCGGCGAGGTCAAAGACAGAAACCAAAGTTTGGTTCGCCTGAATATTATCTCGATGCCGATGGCGATTATCAAAACCGGCCAAAGAGTAATAATCGAACCCCAGACGTTGAAATCGAGATAGCCGAGATTATTGGCCAAAAAGGTCAGGCCTATGCAAAGAAGGAGGATTCCCCACCGCAGCGAACTAATTCTCATGGCCGGCCTCTCTTTCCATGCCCCGGGTAATTATCAGTATGCCAATCAGGATTATGATCACCGGCCAGAGCTTGAAGACCGAAAACCAGCTCCAGACATTCAGCGTCCCCAGAAGGGCCAAGAACCCGATCACGATAAAGGCGATACCGAGTATCAATCTCGGCCTGCTGATAGCGTCGTCATCAGCCGGCGGATGTTCTTCCTCAGCGGCGGCCCTGGAATCATCCTTGGCTTCCTCCTTGGCAAACGATATCGGCTTGCCGGGCATTATTATCCAAGCTACGATATATGACAGCAAGCCGACACCGCCGGCGAAAAACAACAGCACGGCCGCCAGTCTTATGAGTACGGGATCGGTATCGAAATATTCGGCCAATCCGGCGCAGACACCGCCGATTATCGCTCCCTCACGCGCCCGGTATAATCTTTTTGCGGCCATCGGTATTCCTCCCTGATTTAAGGTGGTCGTTCACATCTATTTACGTTGGAATCGCGGCGGGGGTTACAGCAATTTTGGGATTACGGTTCCGTCTCGGCTCCGCCTGTCATCGGCACGAATCGAACCGGAATTATATTCGTTTCTTTCAATTTGCCGTCGATTTTTCGGATCAGCTTAAGCTCTTGATGATATGTTCCAACCGGAATGACCAGACGTCCTCCCTCGGCGAGTTGGTCCAATAAGGAAGTCGGAACATGTTCGGGAGCGGCTGTTACAATTATCACATCGAAAGGCGCGAATTCCGGCAACCCCCGATAACCATCGCCACAAACGACAGTGACATTGTAATGCAGCGATTTCAGCGTGGAATCCGCTCTCGAAGCGAGCTCACTCAGGATTTCGATCGAGTAGACCGAATCCGAAATTTCAGCCAGCACCGCCGCTTGATAACCCGATCCGGTGCCGATCTCAAGCACTTTGGAGTGCTTTTCCGGGCGGCCAAGCTCCGTCATCAGGGCAACGATATACGGCTGGCTGATAGTTTGGCCAAATCCGATCGGAAGCGGTTCATCTTCATAAGCGCTCGGCCGCCAGTTCTCTGGAACGAACAGATGGCGGGGCACTTTCCGCATCGCCTCGAGTGTGGCGCTGTCTTCCACGCCTCTGGCGACGATCTGCGTTTCCACCATGTTCAGGCGCTTCTGCCGCCAGATGTCGGCGGAATCCGGCGCCGGCGGGCGATCCTTAGTCATCCCTGCTAATCCCAAAAGTACGATTAATAGACCGGCGATGGTCAAATCCGGGAATCTCCTATAGTATTATTTTATTGAATTCAAAAGGAATAGTCAAAGCCGATATTGATCGTAAAGGACGTATAATCAAGGAAGCGTTTGACGTCGTTCGCCGGCAAATCGGCCTCGTTCGAACTGACTGCGGCGCCGAAAAGCAAATCGATTCTATCGCCAAGTGTTTGCCGCAGGTCAAGACTCGCCCGCAACCGGGTATCTTTGCGTCCGAACCGGAATCGATCTTCCCAGGTCAATTTCGCGGTTTGATAAAGGGCGTGGCGATAACCAAGCCTCGGCGAAATCAGCAATCGCTTACCGGAAATTCCGTCCATTGCTAACCTTGTTCCACCCCAGAAAGAAAACTGATCGTAAGAGGTATCCCTGCGATAAACTTCGCTATTGCGTCCTTCACTTTTGGATATGGAGAATTCATAGCCGCCGACCGCCCGGAGGCGACCGCTGAATCTATAAATCAGCTCAATTCCGAAACGATAAGTTTTCAAGTCACGCTCATCGAAAAAGCGGCTGAAATCTTTTTGTTCATACGCCAGATAAGCCTTGCTCGCAATTTTCTTCGCCAGGTCCAAATTCAACGTCAAATCGGCCCCGAGCTTGGAAAACACCGCTTCTCTGTAGGCGGCATCATAAGCCTGCAGATTGCGATAATAATATTCCGGAATATATTTCAGCTTTGCCTGTAGATAAGCCCCTTTACGCAGATATTCTCTGACCCAGATTGTGCCCGAATAATATCTGCACAGATCGTTTTTGACATTGAAATTATAAATCGAAACGAATCCAGTTTGAAAAGTATGCCCCAGCAAACTGCTTTTATATTTTATGCCGAGCGAGGGCGAAAAAATAAAATCATCTTTCGATTCGATGCCGAATTGCCCCCCAGTCGTCGAGCCGATTGAGTCATAGAGGTCAATATCGGCGTCGGAATAGTTCAAAATATTGTTGTCATAGGTGCACTTCAGACCGACTTCATATTCCCAGCCGCCGGCCCGGGCCAAATCGACGGCCGGACATAGCGCCATTGAAATTATCAGAAAGGACAAAACCGGAATGGGTTGGATGCGTCGGTCGATTTTAGGCCTCATGGCTGTGGACCCCTATTGGCCTTCCTGCTTAGGCAAGGAAAACCTGATGCTTACTGTCTGAGCCGCCGATTCTTTAAGGCTGAAATCAAGAACGTGGGTACCGGCCGGGACGCGCACGATGAATTCCTCGGGCTGAGACGGCACAACCCCCGTCAGATCCTGATAAGCGGTGGAAAGCGATTTTTCCACGGTGGCGGAGAATATCTGCATTTCCTTGCCGTTTTCGGAAACGGCGATGGTGTAGCCGATCCTTCCGTCAAGTTCACTGGTGAAATTCGCCCTCGCGGTCATTATCAAATCGAGCGGACCGGCGGCTTTCAGTTTCAATCCCTTTTGCTGATCGATCAGATAATACATGGTCTGGTTTTTTTTCGAATAAAGATGAACCTTGCGGTTATACTCAAGCGGCCAGAGGGTCACCGGAGGAGCCTCATCGGCGGTGAATTTTTCGGCGGCGACGCGCACAAAAACGGTATCGATATTCTCCGAAACCAGCCACAGCCTGTAAT
>CAZHVC010000293.1:0-3137 GCA_964535765.1 uncultured Ignavibacteria bacterium
CTCTCGATACTGTTGACCGACGATCCCCGCTCGAGCCGCAGGCTTTCGAGATATTGGTCGATAAAGTCGAGCATTGCAAAAGATTATAGACGCTTACATCAGGTGTGTCAAAGGGAAAGGCGGCTTAAGCCAAAAGGAGAAAAACCGATCACCTGGAACCGTTTCGGTTTGAGTCGACCGGTTTTGATAATGCTGGAATGAACGTACCGGCCGGCGGCGTCGATCAGAGTCCGGGCTCAAGCGAAGATTCGGCGATGTTGCAGTCGGCACGGATCCGGATTCTTGCCGACGAACAGCAAAATTCAGGCTATATTAAGCGATCCCCCGGGACGGTTGTGACGAATCCGTCGCTCTCGGTGACAGGTGTGATTTATATCAACCGCTTTTAAGCGTAAGGAAAACGACAGTCCAAGACAGCTATCGCCGATAACAGCCAATATTAAAGGGCGCTCATTGGTATGAGCGCCCCTTAAACTCGACCATCCGGTAAGCTTACTTGACCAGCGTCATGCGTTCAACTTTGCTGAAGTTGCCAGCATTGAGTTTATAGTAGTAAATGCCGGAGGCCAACGCCGAAGCATCGAAATTGACTGCATGGTTGCCGGCAGGCATATCTCCGGAAACCAATGTGGCCACTTTCTGCCCCATCAGATTATACACGCTCAAATCGACTTTACCGCCAACCGGCAACGAGAACTTGATTTCAGTTCTGGCGTTGAACGGATTCGGATAGTTTTGGGAAAGGCTATAAGCCGCCGGCATCGCCGCTTCGGGACCATCAATGCCGGTGGTTACGTCAACGTGGATTGCTACTACCGGATCGACCGCAGTCGTATTATCGATCGTGGCCGAGGCGTTCAAAGCGCTGACCGTGTCTAGGTTCGGCCCGGTAAGGTCGAAATGGAAGGTCAACGGCTGAGAGCCGCCCGCCGGTATCGTGCCATCACGCGGTGTGATCTCGAGCCAAGTGGAATAGGGAGCCAGTTCGTAGATTCCGACACCGTCGGCGGTGTTCCCTTGAATAAGGGTAAGCAAAGTTACCTTCGACGGATCATATTCGACGGTAGCTTCGCAGCCGGCGGCCAAATCCGGGTTGCTCGGATCGGTGCTCCGGTTGACCGTGTTAAATGTAACGCCCGTCCAGGAACCTGTCGCTGGATTGAATTGAGCCACCACCGCCGCAGGATCTTGGCAGAACGCCCAGAGGAAAGGACCACCGGGCGACCAGTTGTCCCAGGCAAGGCCGAAAACAGCCGTGTACGGTGCTTGCGGATAGGTATTTACCACTGTTCCCTGACGGGTGAACTCTATAATCGGCGAACCAAACCAGTTGCAGCCCCAGAAATGATCGGTAGCCGGATCGTAAGCCAGCCCGAGACCGCCGGCGGTCGGATTGGGCACAGTGCCGATGATTTGTCCGGTGGTCGGGTCAATCTGGCTTATAATATCGGTGTTGAAGTCGGTACCATAGATGTATTCGCCATCCCAAGCCAAATCAAGCCAACCCCATCCGGTCGTGTTTTGGTCGTATGTTTCGACAAGTATCCCCTGCCTGTTGAACTTGTAAAGATGGTTGGGATCGGTGGCCTGGGCTCCGCCCGAAACCCAGAAATGATCCATAGCGAATACCACACCCAGAAGCTGATTGTCGCTGGCTTCGTTCTGGAGATCAAACCAAGCCAGCTCATCGCCGAAATCGAGGATTGCCGGCGGTTCCAGCGGCCGGCTGTTTCTCAAGAGGGTGGCCAGGTCGCTCGGATATTCAGCCTTGTCGGGATTCGACTGCCCGATGACCGGAGTTTCGGCAAACGACGGCGGAGGCACCGGATTCACTCTGAGTCTTCCGTAGGAGACATCGACACGGTAATCGAGCGGGCCGTCACCGGTGTTTTGCATGGTTCTGACGATATCACGGGTGGTTCCCCTGGCCATGCTGATATTAATCGGGGAAGAGTCAAACGAGAGTTGAGGGGTTGTCAGACTGAAATCCTGAATGGTCGTATCGTTTTCGCTTATGGTCACCTGGGCGCTTGCCGAATTATGATATTGAGCAGTTGCCGTAGCGGTATAGGTTCCTGGGTAGAGCAGAAGCGAATAGCGGCCGTCGGCTCCGGTCGTATCGTAGACGGCGCTGACATTGACTACGGCTCCCTGAATTGGAACGCCGGTGCCGCTCACGCGGACCGTGCCAGTCAAGTAGCCGGGCTCAACTCCACCGCCGCCTAACACCGTCAAATCATCGATATACCAGCCGGGATAAACAACGGAACCGTCACTGCCGAAATCGAATCTGAACAGCACCGACATACCTGAGTAAGCGGAAAGATCGAAATTCTCCTCCTGCCACAATTCGCCGACATCATGGCCAGTGAAAATCGAATCGGGATAGAGGGGATTGTCGGAGTATGGCTCGTTGTCGTAGCCGCCCATCGGGTGCAGCAACTCCCAGGTCGCGCCGTTGTCTGTCGATATCTTGACGTTGCAGCCGTCGAAACGCGCCTCGGTGTCATACCAGTGCCAGAAACTCAAAATCGCTCCCTGGCCGAGACCGAAAGGCGTAGTTATAAGACTCGAACTGTTGCTGTTCGGGTAATCACCAGCCAAAACCGTAGCCCAGAGATTGGCCCCGGAGTGGGCACTGCCTGGTCCCGAAGTCGGTGCGCCCCATTCCCATATACCATCGGGAGTGAAAACGCCGTTGGCCTCGAAATCGTAATAAGCCATCTGCGCATAGACGCGGAAAGTCACCTGCAAAGTGTCGTTGGTACGGTTTTCGTCATTGCTTAATTCGGAAATGGCGATCAAGTCAAAGTTGGCCGCCGTCGAAGGAGTGAAATTCGGGAATGTCACCGTGGCGGTTCCATTGGACGGCAGATTCGCCACCGAGGAAGTCTGGTTATACAGCTCGTTGGCGCCTTCACGGATGATCAGCCTGACGGGGAAACTTTCCGCGGATTGCCCGACATTCCTGAACTCGACCTGGGGCGAAATCGGGTCGCCAACCTGACCATACAAGCCGGGGGAAACAAATCTGACCGGCCCGACATTGTGGGTTCCAAAAACTGGCGCATCGAGACCAAAATAAACCGCCAGATCGTTCGTCAATCCGTCTTGATTGTAAATGTATTGAGTCCCAA
>CAZHVC010000294.1:0-3135 GCA_964535765.1 uncultured Ignavibacteria bacterium
CATCACCACCAAAAACAAATTCTCCTCCGACCCCGAATCGTTGAAAGTGAAACAAGCCGTCGCTCGCTAAAGGCGACGCACGGCCGCAACATTCCGGAAGCCGCCGCTTCCGGTTTTTTTTGTTTTGACTTTTCGGCCCGCCAAATCATATTGCCGAAACGGGATTTGCCAGTATGAACCAGCCGGAAAACTCAGCCGACCGTTCGCAAAGGAAACCGCCGCCGATACAGATATTGCTATTGACGATATTTCTCGTCGTTTACCCGGCCGTTCACCTTGTTCTGAACCAAATCAGTCCCCCTTCACCGGAGACCGTGGATTCCAGAATAACCGATATTTATTTGCCTGCTTTTTTCTTGCAACTGCTCGTCTTCGCCTCGATTTATCTGGCGCTGAAAATCAATTCGGAAAACCTGGCGGCAATCGGCCTGAGAAAACAAGATTTCACTTTCGCCAATCTGGCCATCGGATTGCTGTTTCTTTTCGCCGCGGTCATTATTCTCAACCTCCTGGCTGCCGTCATAGCCCAATACACCGACTACGATCCGACCGCCATATTCTATGTGCTGCCGCAAAGTCCGGTCGAGAAAATCGCCTGGGTCATCATCGCCGTCGGCGCGGGGATATCCGAGGAAGTCTGCTTTCGCGGCTTTGTCATCACTCGGCTCAACCTAATCACCGGCTCGATCTGGCCCGGTCTGTTTCTGGGATCGCTCAGCTTCGGCATCAGTCACGGCTATCAGGGCGGCGGCGGGGTGGTGATGATCTCCATCTATGGCCTTCTATTCGCGTTTTTGTTCGTCGCCAGAGGATCGCTGGTGCCTTGTATAATCGCTCACTCGCTGCAGGATATCCTGGCCGCATTCGGCGGACAATGATTGATCCCCATAGTTTTCCTTTACAATTCGCCGGCGCTTGCTTACTTTAAGCCAATCGCAAATTCAGTCGGTTTTTACCGAAACGGACCGGTTTAGGAAAAGCCGGCCAAATCACCAAGGAGAAATGCCGATGTCCCCCAGCGATGCTTTCGAATTCATGCCGGAACCCTATCGCACCAAAGCAATTGAACGGATACGCTTGTTGCCGCGGCCGGAAAGGATAAAACGGCTCGAAGAAGCGCGTTACAACATTTTCAAGATCCGCGCCGCCGACATCTTTATCGACCTTCTGACCGATTCGGGTACATCGGCGATGAGCGACAATCAGTGGTCCGGTTTGATGGTCGGCGATGAGTCATACGCCGGTTGTCGCAATTTCTACGTTTTCGAGGACACCGTTAAGCGGATAACCGGTTTCAAACATGTTATTCCGGTGCATCAGGGACGGGTGGCCGAAAACATCTTGTTTTCGAACACGTTGAAACCGGGCGATTATGTCCCGTCCAACACTCATTTCGACACCACCCGGGCGAATATCGAACACCAACGGGCGATCGCTGTCGATCTGGTTTGCCCCGCCGGACGCAATCCGTCGATCGACGTTCCGTTCAAAGGCGATATCGATCTCGATCAGGTCGAGGACCTTATAAAAAGAGTCGGTCCGTCGAAAATCCCGCTCGGGATGCTGACGGTCACCAACAACGCCGGCGGCGGTCAACCGGTATCGCTGGCCAATATCCGAGCCTACAGCCGGCTTTTGCATCGTTACGGCATACCGTTTTATCTCGATGCCTGCCGCTACGCCGAAAACTGCTATTTTATCAAACACCGCGAACCCGGACAAGGGGAACGGTCCATCGAAGAAATCGCCAACGAGATGTTTTCGTATGCCGATGGTTGCACGATGTCGGCCAAAAAAGACGGCCTGGCCAATATCGGCGGTTTTTTGGCCACCAACAACGACGAACTTGCCACCAATATCAAAAACATGTTGATTCTTATCGAGGGGTTCCCCACCTACGGCGGCTTGGCCGGCCGCGACCTGGAAGCAATCGCCCGCGGTCTTCTGGAGGCCCTGGATCATGACTACCTTACATATAGAATAAACCAGGTGCGCCTGTTCGGCGAGATGCTATTGAGCGCGGGAATCCCTATCGTCCGCCCCACGGGAGGGCATGCCGTATTCGTCGACGTCAACGCCTTTTTACCCGAATTTCCGCGCCACCATTATCCCGGTTGGGCCTTGACCGTGGCTTTGTATCGCGAGGGTGGAGTCAGGGCCGTCGAAGTCGGCGGCGTCATGCTCGGCCGCCGGCCCGATGGCAAGGAAAAATTTCCGGAGATGGAGTTGGTGCGTCTGGCTGTTCCGCGCCGTGTCTATTCGATGGCCCAATTAGGTTATGTGGCTTCGATATTCAAATTGATAGCGGATAAAAAAGATTTGGTCAAGCCGCTGCGAATCACCTACCAATCCAATGTCCTGCGTCATTTCACGGCCGAATTCGAGGAAATCGAGTAGCGATTATTGATCGACGATTCCCCGATCGCCGCTCTCCGAAAAGCAGCCATTCACCGCTAATCAGTTTTCTTGCTTAAAACTGATTTTCTCGGGTCAGGGACTTTCAGCAAAATGATCGTCCCCACCGCCACCATCAGAAACATCGCCCCCACCGCTATCCGATATCTCATAGCGCCCAGAAATTGCAGGGCGAAGACGATCGCTCCCCAAATTATCGGGCCGATCACGGCCGCCATCCGCCCCGACAACGAAAACAGCCCGAAATACTCCCCGAGCTTGCTGTCGTCGTTAACCAGACTTATCAACAACGGCCGCTCGGCGGTCCAGAATCCTCCGAGCGCACAGCCGGCGATCAATCCCCAAACGAAAAGTATCCCCCGGCCCGGGAAAATCACGATACCCGCCAGGGCGATTAGCCAGAATACCGCCGAGGCGATCAGCATGATCCGGGAGCCGAATTTCTGTGTAAAATACCCCCATATCAGCGATCCTACGGCGGTGAAAAAAGTGACTGCGATCAGAAAAAAGGTCACTTCATCCAGGCCGATTCCGCCAATCGTTTTATCACCCATTCCGGCGGCATTGATCAAATAAACCGCCATAAAAAGTATGATGGTCTCGACCGCCTCGATAACGAAAAAGCGTCCGACCAGCAGCCTTATCATTCCGGGTATCCGGCCGGCGCGCCGGAGTGAGGCTGCCAACCCGAGCGGAACGGAAACCGGCGCTGAGGTTTTG
>CAZHVC010000295.1:0-3135 GCA_964535765.1 uncultured Ignavibacteria bacterium
CACTATCGACTTGCGCAGATATCCCTCTCGATAACCCTGCCTTACCCCTTCCTGCACGGCCTCGTTGAAATCACCATTTATATGGACGTCCTGACCGATCGAGGCAAAGATGACCGCCAGTCCCGTATCCTGGCAAAGGGGCATCTTTTTTTCGGCCGCGATCGACGCATTCAAAATGATCTGGCCGATTATTTCCCTACCGAGCGGCGACTCTTCCTGAAGCTGATACTTTTTCAATGCGGCAAGCACGTCCCCGCCGAGATAGTAATTCGCCTGCATACAGAGCTCTTTTACGGCCGCAGTGATTTCACCCGAATCCACTTCTCGCATAATTCATCCTTTTATTAATTCGACAATTGCCTTCATCATATTCTCGCAATCCGCGGCAACCTCGGTCGGCCGATTGGAGGCATATTGCCCTCCCGAGGTGACCAGATGATTCATTTCATCGATAATGACCTCGGTCGGCCGCGTAACCACCGCTTGCGCACCGGCTGCCTCGATACCGGACTGCAGAAGCGGGTCATTTCCGACCGTCACCACCGCACCGCCGCCGGTGAGCCCCTGAATCGATTTGACCAGAATCGGGACGGCATAGCCAAAGGCCCCGATCGGCAAACCTCTTCTGAAAGCGCGCCTTAAAAACTCACGCATCCCCGGATCGACGCCGAATGCGATGCCAGCGGATCGAAAATTGCAATAAAGATCAAAATCCCGGGGACCGACGCAGATAATCAGGGCCTGCAAAGAACTCGTTTTCACCTCCGATGCGGCCTGTACCTCCATCCGGCTGAAATTCGTTAGAGTCGCCTTGCGCTCTTCCGATTTTTGGGGATCCTCAACGACTGGAACCTGGACGATCGGTAATCGCAAAAGGTTGTGGAAATCTATCTGATAATATATGAAAGTTGTTTCCCATGGCGTTTCGGCCGAGGCCATAACGCCGATCCTTTTGGGGATTTTGCTGCGCAAGCCTGGCATCGGTCAATTCGGCATGGACGAGTATAAGGGCGAATCCGGCCGGAGGACTCTCGCATATTGAAGTGCCTGCAAAACGGTAATCATCATGGGCAACCCTAGCCGGATTTCAAAGCGTCCAATTCATCCGGCTTGATCATTCGCCTTTCAAAATTGAGCAACGACTGTCAAATATCGGAAATATCGGGGGCACTAAGGAGTAATGGATACTTTCTTTTTATCCCTGCCGACTCTCGCGAAAGTGACTCGGCCTTCTTTAAGGGCAAAAAGCGTATTATCCTTGCCGATTCCGACATTGGCGCCCGGATATATCCTGGTCCCCTTCTGGCGGATAATTATCGTGCCAGCATGAACAAGCTGACCTCCGTAAACTTTCACGCCAAGTCTTTGACCGTTTGAATCACGGCCGTTGCGCGAGGAACCGACACCTTTTTTATGAGCCATGGTTATCCCTTCTCGATCAAGTCATAAATTCAGTCAGCTAATAAATATACCAATTATAGACTTCAGCGCAACAATTATTTGCGCGGCATTTTTGCCAAACCGGCGGCCGCTTTTAAATCGCCTTTTCCGGTTCCGGTTGCTTGCTGTCTTTTATCGGCTGAAGCTTAAACGTCAGCTTGTCATCATCGCCGACATGATCGACTTCGACGCGGCAATTGCCGGAAGCAAGATCCGATCTCAACAGCTCTTCGGCCAGAGGGTCTTCTATATAGCGCTGAATTGCTCTCTTGAGCGGTCGGGCGCCGAAATTAGGATCAAACCCTTTGTCGGCCAGGAAATTTTTCGAATTGGCGGTTAGCGTGAATTCAATCCCTTTTTCCTTGAGCCGCTTTTCGACGTCGGCCAGCAAAATACCGATTATCTCGAGGATATCCGACTTGGTAAGCGGATGGAATATGATCGTTTCGTCAATTCTGTTCAGCAGTTCAGGATTGAAAGTTCGTTTCAATTCTTCGAGAATTCGTCCGCGCATGCCGTCGTAATCCGTTTTGGCGTCCGTCTTCTGAAACCCGAGTGATTTTCCTACCTTGGCCTCGCGCGTCCCCATGTTCGAGGTCATGATCACGACCGTGTTGCGGAAATCGACCTTGCGGCCGAACGAATCCGTGAGTTGGCCGTCGTCCAGCATTTGCAGCAGAATATTATAGACGTCCGGATGGGCCTTTTCTATTTCGTCGAGCAGAACCACCGAGTATGGGCGCCGCCTGACTTTTTCCGTCAACTGACCGCCTTCCTCGTAGCCGACATAACCGGGAGGCGCCCCGATCAACCGTGATACCGAGAATTTTTCCATATATTCGGACATATCGATCCGCACCAGCGCTTCGTCATCCTCAAATAGAAACGAAGCGAGCGCTTTGGCCAATTCGGTTTTGCCGACGCCGGTCGGGCCGAGGAAAATGAACGAGCCGATCGGCTTCCGCGGATCTTTCAATCCGGCCCGGGTTCGGCGGATAGCCTTGGAAATAGCCTCGATAGCTTCACGCTGGCCCACGATCCGTTTGGTAAGCTCTTCTTCCATCCTGAGCAGTTTCTGCGATTCGCGTTCTTCGAGCTTGAACAGCGGGATTCCGGTCATTTTTGAAATAACCGCGGCGATATCCTCCGATTTTATCTCGATTCGCTGGCTGGCCCTTCTTTCTTCCCATTCTTTCTTTTGCGATTCGAGTTGTTCTTTCTTTATTTTAATGCTGTCGCGCAGATGAGCCGCCTTTTCGAACTCTTGATTTTTCACCGCGGCGTCTTTCTGCTTGGTCAGCTCGATAATTTCATCTTCAAGATGATTGAACGTTTCGGGCTTGGTAAAAGCGTTGAGATGGGCTCTGCTGCCGGCCTCGTCGATCACATCGATCGCTTTATCCGGCTGGAATCTCCCCGATATATATCGATCAGAAAGCATCACGGCCGAATGAACCGCTTCATCGGTGATAATCACCTTGTGGTGCTCTTCGTATTTCGGCCGCAGCCCTTTAAGTATGGCGATGGTGGCTTCAGTCGATGGTGGATTGACCATAACTGTCTGGAACCGCCGGTCGAGGGCGCCATCTTTTTCGATATATTTGCGGTATTCATTGAGCGTCGTTGCACCTATGCACTGCAGTTCGCCGCGCGATAAGGCCGGCTTGAAAATGTTGGAGGCGTCAAGACTTCCTT
>CAZHVC010000296.1:0-3122 GCA_964535765.1 uncultured Ignavibacteria bacterium
GTGCCTCGAACGGTTACTATCGGGCCGTATTCGGTTATCGAGGATGATGTCGAATTGGGCGACGGCGTCTGGATCGACTCGCATGTAAGCATAAAATCTTACACCCGAATCGGGCCGAATTGCCGGATCTTCAACGGCGCAGCCATAGCCGGACCGCCGCAGGATCTGAAATTCGGCGGCGAGAAGACCTTTTTGATTATCGGCGCAAACTGCACGATCCGCGAATACGTAACCTTGAATCGGGGCACGGCCGCCCATGGGAAAACGGAAATCGGCGACAATTGCCTTTTTATGGCTTATTCGCACGCCGCCCACGACTGCATCATCGGATCGAACGTTATAATCGCCAACACCGTAGAAATGGGCGGCCACGTCCAGATCGGTGATCACGCTATAATCGGCGGCGGAACGGTAATTCATCAATTTTGCCGTATCGGCGAGCATTCCATGATCGGCGGCGGATTCAGGGTTACTCAGGATGTTCTGCCGTTCAGTCTGGCGGCGGGCTATCCTTTACGATGTCTGGGCTTAAACGCCGTGGGCTTGAAACGCCGGAAATTCAGCCCGGAAACGATCTCGAGCCTCAAGAAGGCTTTTTATTTCCTGTTGAGTTCAAAATTGAAAACCAGCCAGGCGCTCGAAAAGATAAAAACCGAAATCATGCCTATCCCGGAAATAGACAGGCTGGTCAAATTCATCGAAACGGCCGAGAGGGGGATCATAAAATAATCAGAGCTGGACTGGTCGGCTGCGGGCATATGGGGAAATATCATGCCGCGAAATTGGCGGCTCACCCCGATGTCCGGTTCGTCGGGTGTTATGATATCGATCCCCGGCGATCCGAAGAGATCGCCTCCCGCCATCGGACGAAAGCGTTTTCTTCCCTTGAGCTTCTGGCCGCCGAAATCGAAGCGGCCGTCGTGGCCGTTCCGACTATCGAGCACGAAGCCTGTTCGATTCCGCTTTTGGAGCGCGGGATCGCGGTGCTGATCGAAAAGCCGCTGGCGGTGAATTCGGCTCGGGCGAGAATGATCGACCAGGCCGCCGCAGCCTCGGGTGCGGTTTTGCAGGTGGGTCACAGCGAGCGGTTTAGTCCGGTTTATCGGGCGGCGCGATCCCGTATAAATCGCCCCGGTTTTGTCGAGACGCACCGCCTTGCCCCGTTCAAAGGCCGGGGCCATGATGTTTCGGTGATTTATGATCTCATGATTCACGATATTGACCTGTTGCTTGATTTGACCGGTTCGCGGCCGCTCGAAATTCAGGCCGCCGGCGTGGCCGTGATAACCGAGACGTTCGACATCGTCAACGCCCGACTGACTTTTCCTGATAATTGCGTGGCGAACGTTACAGCCAGCAGGATCTCTTTCAAAGAGATGCGTAAATTGAGGGTATTCCAAAAATCAGGCTACATATCGATGGACCTGGCAAGCAGGGAACTTGAATCCTATGTGCTTGTCGGCAAAGATTCGGAAAAGGCAAACGAGACGCTTTCGTTCATGAAATTCAATCTGGGCGACAATAATGTGATTATCAGGGAGAATATCGACATTCCCCTCGGGGACAACCTCGAGATGGAACTCGATTCGTTCGTCAAGGCCGTGAGCGGTTTACAGGCCCCGCTGGTCAGCGGCCAGTCGGGTTTGGCCGCCCTCGAAGTGGCCGAAGAGATTGAGAATCGCTGCCGACAGTACCAGCGGAATCTATGAAAGAGATTCTGATATCGGCCGGTGAGACGTCCGGTGACATTCTCGGAGCCGGATTCATCGAGGAATTCCTTAAGCTCGATCCGCATGTCGGATTCTATGGGCTGGGCGGAGATCGGATGGCCGAACGTAATTGCGAGTTGCTGTATCACGTTAGAGATCTTTCGATTTTGGGGTTCTGGGAGGTAGTCAAGAATTTCAATTTCATCCGAGGGGTCCAGAAAAAAATTATGCTTTCAATCGAATCGAGAAAGCCGGTTATGGCGGTTCTTATCGATTATCCGGGATTTAATCTTCGCCTGGCCGGAATTCTCCGACGGCGTGGAATAAAGGTGTTCTATTATGTCAGCCCTCAAGTCTGGGCCTGGGGTAAAAGGCGGATTTCCGCAATCCGCGACAATGTCGGTCTGATTGCCGTATTTTTCGATTTCGAAAAACGGATTTTCGATGACGCCGGAATTCCCGCCGTCTGTGTCGGTCACCCCATGCTCGATCATGTGAAAACGGATTGTGATAGAGAGACGTTCCGAAAAAGCCTCGGCATCCGCCCCGGTCAAGAAATCATCGGTTTGTTTCCCGGATCGCGCAAACAGGAAGTAAGCTTGATTTTGCCGCAGATGCTGATTGCCGCAAAAATGCTGGCGACCGCCATCGGGGCCAGATTTTTTATCGGCAAAGCCTCCTCGATCGAAACGTCTTTTTACATGGATATTCTCGAAAAGGAAAAAGGGGCGGCTGAATTATTCGAGGGGAACGGCTATAACCTGATGGCTTATTCCCGCCTGAATTTGATTTGTTCCGGCACGGCCACTCTGGAAAGCGCGGTTTTGGGCACGCCGATGATAATCGTGTATAAGACATCGGCTATGACCTATTTTATAGCCCGCCGGCTTATCAAAATTCCGGTCATCGGCTTGGTGAATGTCGTTGCCGGCCGCAAGATTGTGCCGGAGCTGATACAGGATAAATGCACCGGGGACGAACTGGCCGCAGCGGCAATGCGGTTGCTTGAAGACCGGGAGCATTATGAGATTGTCCGCCGGGATTTGCTTGAGGTAAAAAGCCGGTTGGGCAGCCCGGGCGCCGCATCCCGCGCCGCCAAGGCAGCCTTCGGATTATTGAACCCGTGAGCCGATATGGGATCGACAATTTTATTCTTTTATCAGATTTTGGCCTTTTTGATCATCGTTATTATTCTTCCGTTTTTGGTTTTGCGGGGCGTATTCCCGATCCGCGGATTGTCGGAGCGATTCGGTAATTACAAGCCGGTTCCCCCATCGACGATTCCCGTATGGTTTCATGTCGCTTCGGTAGGCGAATTGAAAGTGGCCGCCTCGCTGATACCATTACTGAGAGGCAGAGTGGCCGATTTATATCCGGTAATCTCCGTCGTCACCAAAACCGGTAAACAGAAAG
>CAZHVC010000297.1:0-3119 GCA_964535765.1 uncultured Ignavibacteria bacterium
TCGCGATTGACCAGCGGAAACACGGCCGCTTTTATCGGGGCTATTTTTGGCGAAAGCGCAAGCGAAACCCGCGTTTCGCCTTTTACTTCTTCCTCGCGGTAAGCATCGGCAAGGCAAACCAGCGTCGTGCGGTCGACGCCAGCCGAGGTTTCGATAATATAGGGGATGTATCGTGCCTTGCTTTGATCGTCATAATATGAAAGGTCTTTGCCGGAGCTTTCTTTATGTCGGCTCAAGTCGAAATCGGTGCGGTTATGAATACCCTCAATCTCTTTCCAGCCGAACGAGAATTCGTATTCGATATCGAACGCCTTTTTAGCATAATGGGCAAGCTCTTCTTTCGAATGTTCATGCCATCTCAATTTCTGCGGATTGATTCCCAGGTCGAGATACCATTGCCAGCGCTGCTGGCGCCAGTAATCGAACCATTTTTCATCCTCGGCCGGATTTACAAAATACTGCATTTCCATCTGTTCGAATTCGCGGGTGCGGAAAATAAAATTACCCGGGGTAATCTCGTTTCGAAACGCTTTACCGATCTGGGCGATCCCGAAAGGTATTTTCTGCCTTGACGGCCCCTGGACATTGAGGAAATTGACGTAAATTCCCTGGGCCGTTTCCGGGCGCAAATAAACGACCGCCGCTTCGTCCTCGACGGGCCCCATGAATGTCTTGAACATCAGGTTGAAATTGCGCGGTTCGGTCAATTCGCCGCCGCAATCGGGACACTTGCCGGCCTCGACCTGATCGGCCCGGAAGCGATGCTTGCATTTTTTGCAGTCAACGAGCGGGTCGGTGAAACCGTCGACATGGCCGGAGGCTTTCCACACCTGCGGCGCCATGAGTATAGCGGCATCTATACCTTCTATATCATCGCGGCGGTGGGTCATCGCCTCCCACCAGAACCGCTTAATGTTGTTTTTCAACTCAACTCCCAGCGGCCCGTAATCCCAACAGGAACCCAGACCGCCGTAAATTTCGGAAGACTGAAACACAAAACCGCGCCGCTTGCAGAGCGCCACAAGTTTATCCATCAATGGATCGGCATTTTCCTTATTTTTGGCCATCGCTCCTCCGAGTCGAATATTCTAAAGCTGCGCCAGGAATCTAAGCGATTTCAGATCGGGACGCAATCCAATATGATAATCGGCGAAAGCTAACAGAAACCTCTCGCACTCCCGACCGACTTTCGGCTCGATTTTCAGGTCGACGATCTTATCGAGAGGCAACTTGGCCATCGCTTTCAAAGCAGTCAGCGCCGCAACGGATAAACGGGCGGCCTTTTCGTCATCGGCAAGATCCTTGGTGCAGATTATGCCGCCGACCCTTGGTAAATAGTGGGCGGATCGTCCCCGGTTTTCCTTGCCGCAGACCGCGCAGACATTCAATTCGGGACTGTAACCGAGATAAGCCAGATATCGTAAAAACGAGGCGTGAAACAGCGTCCTCATTGCTTCCGGATGCACTCTGCTCGAGATGGTCAGAAAATCGTTAAGCAGCTCGAACAACCCGGCCACCGGTTGATTCAACTGAGTTCCTTTATCGATTATTTCACAAATCGCCGAAGCATAGCCGAAACTTTCGGGATCGGCGGCTATCGAGGAGTAATCGTCGATTATTTCATAATTCGAAAGGGTGCCCAGTTCGCTGTTTTCGCGGGCATAGATTTGACAATCAATCAGCGAGAAAAGTCCGGGCGGGCCGCCGCTTTTTTTCTGGAATTTTCTGGCGCCGCGGGCCATACATTTTATCTTTCCGGCCTGCGCGGAAAAGATAGTCAATATTCTTGAGCTTTCTCCGGTCGAGAAGGCGCGGATTACAAAACCCCTTATCCGGAAACGGGACATTACTTACCGGTGTCGGCAGCCGTCAAAAACTGAATTACTTTCACTCCCGGCCGGGCGTAAACGAAATGTTCTGAGGCGTAAAGGCAGATATAACTCGAATCCGATTTCAATTTCCCGATTTCCCATAGGCTATCGACGGCTTTGACCTGAAGCCTCTTGATTTCCTGCTTGTAGGCTTTTATGTCGGCTTTCAAGCGATATATTTTTATCAATCCGTAATCGCCGCTTGCGAAAAGCACGATCAGGAAAACGACCAGGGTGATTAGCAGATACTTTTTCAGACCGCTCGAAGATTTCTTTTCGTTTATTCTTTGCGAGAATGTCTTCGATACTTTGGGAAGCTCTCGCATTTCCCCTCCTTTATGGATCAGCGTTTTCTGAACGCGTTCCTGCCCAAGAATCTGGCCTGCCCCCCAAGCTCCTGTTCGATCCGGAGAAGTTGATTGTATTTGCAGATCCTATCGGTTCTGCAGGCTGACCCGGTTTTGATCTGGCCGGAGCCGGTGGCTACCGCCACATCGGCGATCGTCGCATCTTCGGTCTCCCCGGATCGATGGGAGACGATCGTGGTATAACCGTATCGCTTCGCCAAATCAATGGTCTCGAGAGTTTCCGTAAGGGTGCCGATTTGATTCAACTTTATCAGGATCGAGTTGGCCACGCCCTCGCTGATACCACGTCTGAATATTTTGGGATTGGTGACAAAAACGTCATCGCCGACAAGCTGTATACGATCCCCGAGTTTCAGCGTCAATAATTTCCAGCCCTCCCAGTCGTCTTCGGCGAGCCCGTCTTCGATAGAAATTATCGGATACTTTTCGATCCAGGAATCGTAAAACTCGACCATTTCGGCGGAGGACAATACTCTGTTTTCCGATTTGAGATGGTATTTACCGTTTTCATAAAACTCCGAGGCCGCCGGATCCAGAGCTATGAATACATCTTCTCCCGGTCTGTAACCGGACTTTTCTATGGCCGTCATTATCACTCCGACCGCTTCCTCGTTCGATTTCAAGTCGGGGGCGAACCCGCCTTCGTCGCCCACCGCCGTATTCAGCCCTCTGTCCGATAAGACCTTTTTCAAGCAGTGAAAGATCTCCACCCCGCATCGTAGCGCCTCGGAATAGGTCGGCCGACCGGCCGGCACCACCATGAATTCCTGCAAATCGACGTTGTTATCCGCATGTTTGCCGCCGTTCAGAATATTCATCAGGGGAACCGGCAGAACGGCGGAATTGACTCCACCGATATAACGATACAACGGCATTCCGA
>CAZHVC010000298.1:0-3102 GCA_964535765.1 uncultured Ignavibacteria bacterium
CGACGGTTTTAGCGGTCTGGAGAAGGGGACAAAATTCGATCTGATATTGTCAAATCCGCCGTATATTTCGGAAGGCGAATATAAGATGTTGCCGCCGGAAGTGCTGGCGGATCCGAAAATAGCGTTGATTTCTGGAGCGGAGGGTCTTGACTTTATTAAGATTCTTATATCGCAGTCGCCGGAATATTTAAAACCCAAAGGACGATTGATGTTCGAGATAGGGTACAACCAGGCCGAGGCGACGATGAGGCTTTCCGAGAAATGTCGGCAATATAGATCGATATCGATTATGAAAGATTTGAACGATATCGACCGAGCGGCGATTTTAAGCGTATGAAAAAGGACAACCGATACCAACAAAGGCTGGTCGAGTTGCGGCCGATGATTCGTTTCATCGAGGCCGCCATTGAAACGCTTGGCCGGGATAAGGCGAAGGAGCTGGCGGTTTTAGCCTTCGAAAAATACGCCTATGATAGATTTGTGGAGGATTATCAAAAATTGAGTATGGAGAAAAGGTGGCCGATATTTCGCGACGGCATAATCGACTATGCCGACGGCGATACTTACTCCATAGAGAAGTATGACGAAACAATGGTCAAGATAAAATATCATCGATGCGTCTTCTTGGAGATTTTCAGGGATTTCGGGCTGTAGGATTTTATCCCATTATATTGCCGGACCGATTATGCGGTATGCCGAGCGATTGATCCGCGCATTCAATTGATCCGAACGCAGACATTGGCCGAAGGGGCGGAGTATTGCGATCATTGCTGGAGCTTGAGAGAGAGCTGATGCCTTCCGCCAAAATTATCCTGGAATGAATGTTTGATGAAAAAATATAATTCTACAAAAGAGCGCGCCGCCGAGATCGTGAAGGCGTTAAAGAAAGCCTACCCGGACGCCCGGTGTTCGCTTGATTTTAAGACCCCCCACCAACTTCTAACGGCGACTATTCTGTCGGCTCAGTGCACCGACGAAAGAGTCAACGAAACGACCCCCGCCTTATTTCAAAAATATAAGACGGTCGCGGATTTTGCGGAAGCGGATATAAGAGAACTGGAAGAAGATATTCGTCCTACCGGTTTTTTCCGCAATAAGGCGCGCGCGATTAAAGAATCGTCAAAAGCGATCGTCGAACGATTTGGCGGCAAGGTTCCGGATCGGATGGAGAATCTGATCGAGCTTCCCGGGGTGGGGCGAAAGACCGCCTCGGTGATTTTGGGGGCGGCCTTCGGGAAAGCGGAAGGGATAGTGGTGGATACTCATGTTGCGCGGTTGGCGAAGAAATTAGGATTCACCGACCAAGTGGATCCTGTGAAAATTGAGAAAGATTTGATGGAAATAGTCGCCAAAAAGGATTGGATCGTTTTTTCGCATTTGTTGATTTTTCACGGGCGGGCGGTATGCAAGGCGCGCAGGCCGGAATGCGCCTCATGCCCGATAGCGGCTCTTTGTCCGTCGTTTGAAATCTGAGTCTTTGGAAAAACATTTATCGGCCGATTAAGTATAACAGGATATGCTCAGCGCCATCTTGATATTTTTCGCGGTAGCCATTGGCGCCGCTCTGCTGGCGTCGATAAGATTCCGTTTTCGACTGGATGAAATTGAGAGAGTATTTTCCATTTCATACCTGTTCGCGGGGTTTAAAATCGACATGTTGTCGCGATCGGGCAGATTATATCTATTCGGTTTGCCGATTAAGGGATTTCGGCTGGAGGCCAAAAGGAAGCGACCCAAAGAAGCTTTGGCCAAAGGCGAATCGGCCGAAAGGAAACGGGGAGGAAAAAGAAAAATCCTCGGCGGATTTCGATGGAAAGATATATGGATATTTACCAGCCTGCTCAAGAAAATAAAAAGCAAGGGATTGATGTTCAATATCGCCGGCGGCCTTGGAGACCCGTTTGAAACGGCGAAAGTATTTGCGGCCTATTCGGTTTTGGGAGGGATGATGCCGTCGCTGATGTCGCGCGTTAATTATTTCCCGGATTTTACAAAAGCGGGCTTGAAGTTTGAAGGAAAAGGGGTTATTTATATAAGAGTCTGGCATTTGGTCTCATTCGCGTTGAGATTCATTTATAAAAAATGGAGAGACAACTCGGCTGAAAAAAAATTAATAAAAAAGAAAGGAGTCAGCTATGCCTAACAACGTTTCCGAGATTCTTAAAAATATTGTCGGCGAATTGAAAGAAATGGCTCGTTCGCAGTCGGTGGTTGGAGAGCCGATTCATTTGTCGAACAAAATTGTCGTGCCGCTGGTAAAGATATCGGTCGGATTTGGCGCCGGCGGAGGGCAGTCGGAAAAGCAAACTGACGGGGCGCAGTTTGGCGGCGGAGGCGGCGGCGGGGCCAAAATCGAGCCGTCGGCGTTCATCGTAATCGACGGAGATAAAATATCGCTTCTGAGCGCAAAACCGGGGAAATACGACACGCTGATTGAGGCGGTTCCGAGTTTGATCGGAAAGTTGATAGATATGAAAGCGGCCTCGAAGGAGAAAAAGGCGGAGGAAACGCAATCGGGAGAATAAACCCGCGAAGAATTGAAATGGTTTTAGAGAGGTCGACGGGGCGTCGGCCTTTTTTATTGACGCCGACTAAAGATTTAATCTTTCCGTCCGAAATTATTTTCACAAAAAGATCAATTTAGGAAGTAAGAGAGTTTTTAGTATGCCGACCAAGACCTGTCAGGCGTGCGCAAAGATGATGCGAGACGCGAAAGATTTCCCTCGCGGGAATTTTGCCAGCGAATTTTGCGCCGAATGCGTCGATGAAAAAGGACACCTGAAACCGCGGGCGGTCATTCGGGAAAATATGATCCAGTATAGAATTAAAAGGAACGGCTATACTCTTGAAGAAGCGACGGAGTCGGTTGACAATTTGATGCGGAGGCTTCCCATTTGGGCTCCGCAATCGGCGCGGGTTTAGCCGGGACCATATTGGATATTTGCTTGTTCTTCAGAGAGCCGACGGACTTTTCTTGAGACGGAACCGATAAAGCGACTTTTCGCTCGCCGGAACATTTTGTCTCTTTTAGCGTTACACCAAGAAAGATATATTGCTTGTTTATTGGCTGGCGTATTATATATTAATAGGATAATAAAAATT
>CAZHVC010000299.1:0-3101 GCA_964535765.1 uncultured Ignavibacteria bacterium
ATATTCCAGAATGAGTGAGTCTACCCTCTCTGGAATATCGAGGACGGTTGGGATTATGCCTACGTCGAGCTATCGACCGACAACGGTTCCACCTTTTTCACCATACCGGGCAATATTACAACCAACAATAATCCTCACAATAACAACCGGGGAAACGGCATCACCGGCAGTCAGTCATCCTGGAGGCGGGCTACTTTCCCGCTCAATCAATACGCCGGCATGAATGTGATGATCCGATTTTCCTACGAAACCGACGGCGGTGTGCACAGCGGCGGAATCTATTTCGACGATATCCAGCCGATACCTCGTTTTGCCAATGAAATCGTGCTTTCCTCGAATATAACCGATACTCTGTATTTGATTCAAGGAAGGCCGAACGGCATTTATTACTACACCGGCCGGGCGCGCGATGCTGAGAATCAATGGTCTAATTATTCAAACATGGAACAAGTCTTGATAGACCAGCAGGTCTCGATTGATGAAAGTCAGACGACGCCTCCCGGCGATTTCGCTATGGCCGATAATTACCCCAATCCATTCAATTCCAATACCACTATCATGTTTACCACTTCCGTGCCCGGAGTAGTCGGAGTAAAGGTATATGATCTTTCCGGAAGAGTGGTCAGAACGTTCGGCGGGGAACAACTGGATTCAGGCGTGCACAGGATAGTCTGGGATGCCCGCAACGAGGCCGGGGTCGAGGTCGCTTCGGGGATTTACTTCTTCAAAATCGATACGCCGAATCGATCGATCACCCGACGGATGACCCTTATCCGATAAAAATGTCAGGGTGGAGGTGAAATACAGAATGCAAAAGTTTTTGATGACGGTTCTGGCGGCGGTTGCCATGGTTGGAGTAGCGGCGGGCCAGCCGCCCTATCAAGGAAGCTATGAGCTTCTCCGCCAAGCCGAAGCGGCCAAGAATGAAATTTCGGAGCCGGGTTTGGCGCTTTTCGATTCGGTTCATAGTTACGATGCGCTTCATTACACCTTGAGAATCGATTTGAACGAACCGGCGGATAATATCAGGAAAGGACATATGGCCATGCGGGCGGTGGCCAACGCCGCGCTCGATTCGGTCGACCTTCACTTGATATCGCTGACGGTTGATTCGGTTCGATACGATGGCAATCCGGCGACGTATAGGAGGCGAAGCGGCAAGATCTGGGTGATGACGCCGCAGTTGAATCAGGGCGATACGTTTACGATAGACATTCACTATCATGGATTTCCCTCAAGCGGACTTTACTTCGCCTCAACCCGTTACGGCGAAGATCATACTTATTCTATGGTTGAGCCGGCTGATGCCCGCTATTGGTGGCCCTGCTATGACGAACCCTGGGACAAGGCCACTTGCGATGTATATTGCACCGTGGAGGGGAACAGGACGGCGATATCTAACGGCAGGCTGATAGAAGTCATCAATGAGGGAAACAATAAATATACCTGGCACTGGCGCGAAAGCTATCCGATAACCACCTACTTAATCTCGATAGCCGTTGCTCGCTATGCCCGAATAGTCGATTCTGCCTTTATCGGTACCGATACGATTCCGGTTGAATACTACGCTTACCCTCAGGATTCCGCGGACGTGGCTTATGATCTTGCCAATACCCCCGATATGATTCAATTTTATTCGAATCTTGTCGTTCCCTATCCGTTTCTCGGCGAAAAATACGCTGTAGTTCAGGCCTCGATATTCAACGGTTGGGGCGCCATGGAACATCAGACCTGCACCACTTATGGACAT
Source organism: uncultured Ignavibacteria bacterium (assembly GCA_964535765.1). GTDB lineage: Bacteria > Zixibacteria > MSB-5A5 > UBA10806 > 4484-95 > JBBIRK01. The sequence continues at coordinate 1,751 of CAZHVC010000299.1, forward strand.
AGCCTTATTACCGGCGACCGAAGCTTTGAATGGATTGATGCTCACGAGCTGGCCCACATGTGGTTCGGCGATCTGGTGACCATGGCCGACTGGCGCCATATCTGGTTGAACGAGAGTTTCGCCACTTATTTCGATGCGCTTTATACCGAATATCGTTACGGTTATGCTTCATTTCAGCAAAGGCGGGCGGCTTTTCTGAACGCTTATTTACAAGAGGATCAGCAGCGCCGCTACGCCATCTTCGATCCACCGGCGGCGTACCTATTCGGCGCCTGTGAATATGAAAAAGGCGCCCTGGTGCTGCATATGCTTCGCCGATTATTGGGTGACCCGAACTTTTTTGCGGCCATAAGAAATTATGCGACGGAATTCGCCTACGGCAATGCCAGCACCACCGAGTTGAAAGCTCATTTCGAGGATTATTATGGCGATCTGGATTGGTTTTTCGACCAGTGGATTTATCAGCCCGGTCATCCCGAATATCTCTGGAGCTGGTACGCTCAGGATTTAGGCGGAGTCTATCCGGTCAGCATCACTATCCATCAAACCCAAAACAACGCGCCGATTTTCAAGATGCCGATCACTTTCAAAGCCATATTTCCCGGCGGCTCGGATACCACGTTTGTCGTCTGGGATTCGCTGCAATCGCAAGGCTTCACCATCTTCCTTTCCCGCCGGCCGAGTAGTTTGCTATTCGATCCGGAGAACGATTTACTGAAAGAAGTCGAACAATATACCGAGATCGAAAATCAGGTTGATGAGCCGGCTGTTTTCGACTTGGGCCGGAATTATCCCAATCCTTTCAACTCCTCGACTCTGATCGATTATAGTCTCGATCAAGACGGTGTCGTTAAAATCGTAATTTATGACATAACCGGCCGCCTGGTGAAAACGATCATCAATGGGCAACAGACCGCCGGCCGACATCGAGCCACCTGGGACGGAACCGACATGTCTGGAATGCCGGTAGGATCGGGTATTTATATCTATCGCCTTGAATCCGAAAAAGGTCGGATCGCGAGGAAAATGAATCTAATCCGCTGAGGCGCCGGTTCGATCCATTTCTTTGGCCGGGGATTTGCCGCTTGCGTCTTACCCCGGCTTTGTTATTTTACGGCTGAGCTTTACGGTATTTTAGGCGGTACCCGCCGCTGAAAGAGATGAACCAGATATGTCGTTGATAGCGGAAATCAGAAGATATTACCTGTTTTACGGTCCGGAGGAGTATCTCAAATGGCGGCGGATCAAAGATTTGATAGCGGCCGTGATAACTCCGGGATTCGAATCTTTCGACTATGCGGTTTTCAGCGGCCGCGGAATCGATATGACGGCGCTGATAAATAATGTATCG
>CAZHVC010000300.1:0-3101 GCA_964535765.1 uncultured Ignavibacteria bacterium
ACGTTATCCGGCGCCCGCCGTAATCGGTTCTTTCGCCGACAATCGCCGTAAGCCTCCCGTCGGCTAAAACCACCTCAACACCCGGATTCAGCCGCTTACCCGGCTTGACCAGCGCCTCCCATCGATTATCCGTCAACCGACGCAACAGAAAAATCTCCACCCGACCACCGCTCCCTTTCTTGACGCCGTTGAGCCGGGCTGGAAACACTTTGGAGTCGTTCAAGACGAGCAGATCGCTTTTCTTCAAGAAATCGATTATATCGCTGAATCGCCGATGTTCGATGCTCCCCTTGGCCCTGTCGACGACCATCAGCCTTGATGCGCAACGGGGAGAGGCCGGATAGAGAGCGATCCTTCCGGGGGGAAGATGATAATCATACAGATTCACGTCGATGGTCATTTGCGGAATCGCCTGACCAGCAAAAAGCCCAGGCAGATAATCGCCGAATACAGCAGCAACGAGCCGACCGGAATAATGACCAGCGTCCTTCCTCGGAAAACCGCCAAATCGCCCGGCAAGCGGCCAAGAGTGCCGGTCAGTCGGCCGATATAGATAAGAATTCCCATGGCTATCAAAAATATCCCGCTGAAAAGCAGCGATCTGCCGAAATCGAATCTGATTAGAGCAACCTTTCCTGTGGGTTATCGGTCGAGTCTTCCCGGCTCAAACCAAGATGACGGTAGGCCGCCTTGCCGACCATCCGGCCGCGGCGGGTTCTCTGAAGAAACCCTATCGTCAGCAAAAACGGCTCGACCATTTCTTCGAGCGTATCGGTTTCCTCGTTAAGCGTGGCGGCCAGCGCTTCGATCCCGACCGGCCCGCCGGAGTAGAAATCGATGATCGTTTGGAGAAACTTGCGGTCGAACGTATCCAGACCGATGGAATCAATCCCCTCCATTTCGAGCGCCCCGTTCACCGCCGCCAGATCGATCCGGCCGCTTCCCTTAACCTGCGAATAATCGCGAACGCGGCGCAGTAATCGATTGGCTATGCGCGGCGTTCCCCGGCTTCTCCGCGCCAGTTCCCCGCAGGCATCCTCCGCTATCTTGATCCCCAAAAGACCAGCCGAACGCCGGATCACTCGCGCCAGTTCGTCTTCCGGATAGAAATCGATATGGTGGAATATCCCGAAACGGCCGCGTAGCGGCGCACTCAACATCCCGGCCCTCGTCGTGGCCCCGATAAGGGTGAATTTTTTCAGCGGCATATTTATGATTCGGGCGAATGCCCCCTTATCAACCACGAAATCGATCTTGAAATCCTCCATCGCCGGATACAGAAATTCCTCGACTGGCGGCGACAGCCGATGGATCTCGTCGATAAAAAGGACGTCTCCGTCGCCGAGATTGGTCAGTATCCCCATCAGGTCGCCGGAACGTTGCAACGATGGTCCGGAGGTGGAAACCAGCTTTGTGCCGAGTTCATTGGCGATAATATGGGCTAAGGTCGTTTTGCCGAGTCCCGGCGGGCCGTAAAACAGAACATGCTCGTGAGCCTCGCCGCGCCCTTTGGCCGCAGCCAACGACACCGCCAGCTTCTCCACGACTTTCGCTTGGCCGATATATTCGGCCAGCCTTGTCGGTCGAAGACTGACCATGATTTTTTCTTCTTCGAGAGAATAAGGGGTCGGGGCGACTATTCTTTCGCGCATCAGACGCCTTTCCCGGTCTGTTGCCACGAAACTTGTGACTGCCTGAATATCTGCTCAAGCAGTTCTTCCGACGACTTGAAACTTTTGCCGGCCGCAAAAGCGCGTTCGATCATCGCCTGCGCCTCAGCCTGCCGGTATTGAAGGTGAAGCAGAATCTGAAGCACTTCGGCGGCGAAATCAGGTTGTTTCGGCGCCGCGGCAAGCGGTTCGCCGTCACGCATCAGGGCGAATTTGGCGACCTTGCCTTTGAGTTCGGCGATTATCTTCTCGGCCATCCGTTGCCCTATCCCGGGCAACTCCGATAATTTCTTTGCGTTTTCCGATTCGATCGCCCGGGCGATTACGTTTATCGGCAAGACCAGCGATCGCAAGGCCTTTTTCACACCCAGACCGCTGACACCGGTAAGCAGTTGAAAAAACTCCCGCTGGACAGGATCGGCGAACCCCACCAGCTTCGGATACTGATTGCCGACGGCCGCCCCTTCGATATAATAAATAGTGTAAATCTCGATTTCGGCGTTGTCGCCCTTGCGGCGAAGCGAGTCGATCAAACCTGAGGGGACCATTATTTCATACGAAATACCGGCTGCCTCAAGCAGCAGGCTTTCGTTACCAGTTTCTTTCAATATCCCTTTGATTCTGGATATCATTTATCGTGCCCTGCCGCCGTTTGCCGCCAGATGGTTGAAATGACACAGAGCCACGGCCAACGCATCAGCCACGTCCGGCGGTTCCGGCGTTTTTTTGAGTTCCAGGCGCAGGCGGGTCATTTTCTGCATCTGGACTTTCGATGCCCGGCCGTTTCCGGTAAGCGCTTTTTTCACCTGCGTCGCCCCATAACTTTTAACCGGTATATTCAGCGAGGCGGCGCAGAGCAGAGCGGCTCCCCGGGCGTGCCCCATGATAATCGCCGTTTTGGGATGACGATAATGCGAATAAAGATCCTCGATAACCACGACGGCCGGTTTGTATTCGCGGAATACCTCGCGCAGTCCATCGAAGATTTCCGCCAGCCTCAATTCGAGCGGATTGTTACGATGAGAACGGATCACCCCTGCCTCCAACACGATCGCCGAGTCGTTTTTCACCTCGAGTACCCCGTAGCCGGTCGTTCCCATCCCGGGATCGATCCCGATGATCAGCCTATCGGTTGTCCGGAGCGGACGCTTGCCTGAATCGGCGCGGTTCCTGAGGTTTCTATTCATCAATTCGTAAGCTGTTCCAGCAACTTCTCGTCGATATCGAAATTGGCGTATACTTTCTGAATGTCATCATGCTCTTCGAGTGATTCGTATAACTTTATCATTTGCTCGGCTTCTTTGCCCTCGATCTTGACGTTGGTTTGCGGAATCATCGTGATCTCGGCCGTGGCTATCGGCACGGCGTTGCGTTCGAGAGCTGCCCGGACTTTTTCGAAATCGTTGAACTCGGTATAAATCTCATAAACCT
>CAZHVC010000301.1:0-3099 GCA_964535765.1 uncultured Ignavibacteria bacterium
TTGGTTTCCCTGACCCTAACCGGAACATCCAAATCAAACTTCACCAGCAATATCGCCGGCAGATGCTTGTTGGAGCTTATCATCTGTTCGGTGGCGGCCAGATCATCGGTCACCACAACGACGCTGTCGATATCCGAAAACAGCGCCAGATTGTCTTGAATTCCGTCTATTATTCGCTGGCTTAATTGCTGCCGGCTCTTGAATAATTGTGATACCTTCGTCAAGATTGCGAAATTGGCAGCGATATACAAGGTTGCCAAACCGAAAATTATCATTCCATATCCGCGCTTGTTTTTCAGAAAGTTCAGACCGCCCATGATCAACCAGGCCAAAAAAACCGCCATCCCCACAAATGGACTGTACATGAACCGGGAGGCAGGATCCCCCGGATAAGGCGAAAACAGCGACAGATTCCAGTTGAAAACCGCTACCGTCCCGATAAACATTACCATCGAGAAAATGAATATCCTGATTGCATTGGAGCCTTTGAACATTGCATATATAAGCGCCGCCGGCAAAACCAGTGCAATTAATACCCTTGCCCAGTGCAGCGCCGCCGTCAATTCGGGAGATAATCCTATTGCCACGCGTTTGGCCAGGGGCAACAGCAGGTAAGAGCAAAAGTAGATCGTGTTTATTATTGCTCCGAATCCGAGATCTATTTGTTTGTCGGCGACACTTCGGGTCTGAAAATATACGATGATGAATATGGAATAGGATAATATATATAGTAACGAATACTTCCGATAGTTTCCAGCAAACGGATTAGCACGGCGCAAAAGCAGATAGACAAAGTATAAAGCGGCCGCGACCAATCCGGATTCCTTGAACAGGGCGGCCGCCCAGCCTACCGCAAACATGACCGAAAACCTCGCCGGATTCGGCTGCTCGTGAAATCTTTTCAACAAAATGAGAAATATCAGAATCAGGCCGGTGACCCATAAATCATGGCCTACCGAAATCCAATCGATCGCCGCGGAATTGAGATAGTAAAAGCCGAACAATAAGGGCGCCGCCAGCCTGATTTCCAGCGGCGCTCCGAACGCCCGCAAGACCAACCAAAGCAAAAAGACGTTGGCACCGTGCAGAAAGATGCTGCCAAGGTGAAATATCGAGGCATTCGGCCCGAAAATATGCAACATAATGAAAATCGCCACCATGTTGAGCGGCCTGAAATAACCGTACATCGGCCGCTCGAGAAAAATCGACGGCTGGCCTGCGGCTTTTTTGGCATTATACAACCATAGCCAGTCGTCGCCGATGAATTGCTGAGATAGAAACGGCAAATAGATTATTATCGAGCCCGCCGCTATCAGAGCTATCAGCAGTTTCTCGCTTGATTCCTTCGGCCGATCGCTCATTTCGTTGATATTGCTCCCGAAATATGATATTCATTTCATTTCTTGATGTAAAGGCCATATTGTTTACCGAAGAGACCGAGCTTGTTGCTGAGCAATATGTTATTTTCATAGACAAATGCGGCTGCAAATGCTTTATATTGCGCCGAAAGATAGGTATTCCCCCGGTTTTTGCCGGAGGATGACCGGGCGATAAAGGAGCTTAAACGAAATTATGGAAAAAACGAGAGTCATCGATTTCAAAACCTTCAAAATGACCGTCAGGCCGGCCGATAAGCCCGACTCTTTCCTTGTCGCTTTCTCCGGCGGCACCGATACCGATCGTTCGGGATGGGAAAGCTCGACCGGCGACAGAAAGAAGTTGGAGGATGATTTCAAATTCATGTTCAATCCTTATCCGGCTCCCTCCAACCGCAAAGGTGAATATCTTTTGCATTGCAAATTTCCCGAAAAGAAGCAGAAATTTTTCGACTGGCTTGACCGGCAGAAGAAATTGTTTTACGGTATAGAAGAAGATCGATGATGTCGATGCTATACAATAAGCGTAATAGTCGAACAGGCGGACAGGAGTCAGGATAATGGGCACAAGCAACGGGGAAGACGGCCAGCAGGCGATCGCCAGAGAAAAGGAGCGGATTTGCTCCGAACCGATCGCCATTCTTCCGGTTAAAGGGACGGTGGTTTTTCCGGCCCTGGTGACGTCGTTGATGGTGGCCGAATCGCGCGACACCAAGCTGGTCGATGAAACCCTCATGTCGGGAAAGCCGCTGGGCCTTTTCACGCAGATCGATTCCGAAGTGGATAAGCCGGGTATAGATGATATTTATCAAATAGGCACGGCCGGTCAGATTCTCAAGATGCTGCGTTTTCCCGATGGTTCCGTGCGTTTTCTGGTGCAGGGAATCTCCCGAATCAAACTCAAGAAGATTATCCAGACCGAACCCTACTGGAAAGGCGAGGTTGAAGCTCCGGAGGAAATGTTTTCGCCATCGATAGAAGCCGAAGCGCTGGTCAGGAACATAATGGACCAACTGGCGAAGGTAATCAAACTTGCGCCTTATCTTCCAGATGATCTCCAGATTTCCGCTTACAACACGTCCGATCCGGCCAGGCTGGCCGACCTGATCGCCTCCAACCTCAATGCCAGCGTTCGGGAAAAACAGGATATCCTGGAAATATTCGATGTCAAACAGCGCCTGTATCGGGTCATGCTTTTAATTTCCAAGGAACTGCAGATACTCGAAATGTCGCGGAAGATCCAGTCGGAAGCCGCCAGTGAAATGGGTAAATCGCAGAAAGAATATATCCTGCGCGAACAGTTGAAAGCGATCCAGAGAGAGCTTGGGGAAGCCGACGATCGCACTTTGGAAATAGAGGAATTCAAGTCCAAAATCGAAAAGGCGGCCATGCCCAAAGAGGCCTTCGATGCCGCCATGAAGGAGCTCGATCGCCTGGCCAAAATGAGTCCGGCCGCCGCCGAATACACGGTAAGCCGCACCTATCTCGATTGGCTGGTGAGTCTGCCGTGGTCGATTTCCACGGAGGATATACTCGATATAAAAGCCGCCCAGAAAATCCTCAACGAGGATCATTTCGATTTGGAAAAAGTGAAGGAAAGAATTCTGGAATTTTTGGCGGTGCGCAAATTGAAAAAGGATCTGAAAGGACCGATTCTCTGTTTCGTCGGCCCGCCGGGTGTGGGCAAAACCTCGCTGGGCCGCTCGATCGCCCGGGCCATGGG
>CAZHVC010000302.1:0-3084 GCA_964535765.1 uncultured Ignavibacteria bacterium
ACAGGATGTTCACCACGTTCACCGGAAAAGAGATCGAAATGAGCCTGAGCAATACCTGTATGAAATGTCATTCCAACAAATCCGATTTTTGCGACAAATGCCATACCTACGTCGGTGTCAGCCCCTATTGCTGGGACTGCCACCTCGAACCGCAGGAGGTGCGCAATGTCAGTAAATAGGCGGGAATTTTTGCGGCTGGCCGGTTCGGCGGCAGCATTCGGTTGCGCATTCAATTTCCCCTTACCGGCGGTCGCCGGTGAAGAGCCATTGACGACCGAGACGACGTCGGCGGCCGGACCATTGAAAGCCGGGCGCTGGGCCATGGTCGTCGATTTCCAAAAATGCCGCGAAATCAACAATTGCCGCGATTGTATCGATGCTTGCCATGCCGTTCATAACGTGCCGCAATTCGACAACCCCAAAGACGAAATCAAATGGATCTGGAAAGAAAAATTCGAGGGGGCGTTTCCGGATATAGAACATCGGCACCTGCTTCAAGAGGTTCTCGAAAAACCGGTGCTGGTGCTGTGCAATCATTGCGATAACCCGCCCTGTGTGGGGGTCTGCCCGACCAAGGCGACCTGGCGGCGCAAGGACGGTATCGTGATGATGGATTGGCATCGCTGTATCGGCTGCCGCTACTGCGTGGCCGCCTGCCCTTACGGATCGCGCAGTTTCAACTGGCGTGATCCGCGACCGTTTATCAAAGAACTGCATCGGGATTTCCCGACCCGAAGCCGCGGCGTGGTCGAAAAGTGCACTTTCTGCGAGGAACGTCTGGCCAAGGGGCTGCTTCCCGCCTGTGTCGAGGCATGCAAGCATAAGGCGCTGTATTTCGGCGACCTGGAAAATCCGGAATCGGAGGTGAGACGAATTCTCAGCGAGAAATTCTCAATCCGCCGCAAAGCCGGACTCGGCACCAACCCGGAAGTTTATTACATAGTATGAGGTGAATATGCTGGAAAGAGCGCTGATAGGAGATCGAAGATACTGGCTGTGGATTATTCTGCTGGGCGTACTGATATCGATCGGCTTTATATTCTATCTTAAACAGCTTGCTTACGGCCTGGGAATCACCGGATTGAGCCGCGACGTCACTTGGGGATTCTATATCGCCCAATTCACGTTCCTGGTCGGCGTGGCGGCCTCGGCGGTCATGGTTGTTCTGCCTTATTATCTGCACAATTACAAGGCTTTCGGCAAAATAACGATTCTCGGCGAATTTTTGGCCATAGCGGCAGTGATGATGTGCATGCTTTTCATTTTCGTCGATATGGGCCAGCCGATGCGTGTCCCTAACGTCATGTTGTATCCGACACCTCATTCTTTGATGTTTTGGGATTCGATAGCCCTGGGCGGCTACCTCTTGTTGAATGTGATAATCAGCCGGGTGACCCTGAACGCCGAGCGGAAGGCGATTGCCCCGCCCGCCTGGATAAAACCGATAATAATTCTATCGATTCCCTGGGCTATAAGTATCCATACGGTGACCGCCTTTCTTTATTCGGGTCTGGCCGCCCGTCCGTTCTGGCTGACCGCCATTTTGGCGCCGCGCTTTCTCGCCTCGGCGTTCGCCTCGGGGCCGGCCTTGCTAATATTGATGTGTTTCATCATCAGGAAACTGACCAAATTCGACGCCGGAGCGGAGGCGATAGGCAAACTGACCCAGATAGTAACCTACGCCATGTGCATAAACGTATTTTTCATCCTGATGGAGATTTTCACGGCGTTCTACAGCAATATTCCGGAGCATCTCGAACATTTCCGCTATCTTTATTTCGGCCTCGAGGGGAAAGCGCGGCTGGTGCCGTGGATGTGGACATCGGTGCTGTTGGCGGTGCTTTCGCTGGTCATATTGATAGTACCGAAATTGCGGCGCAATAGCGGGCTGTTGATCGCCGCCTGTTTGATGGTGTTCGGTTCGATCTGGATCGATAAAGGACTGGGAATGGTGGTTGCGGGATTCGTGCCGTCGCCGATCGGCCATGTCACGGAGTATTCGCCTACCCTGCCGGAATTGCTGATCTCTCTGGGCGTCTATGCAATCGGCTTCTTTCTGGTTACGATCTTTTATAAAATAGCCCTATCATATAAGGAAGAGGCGATGGCGTGAGATCGACGGCGATCTTATTCCGGCTAAGCGCCGGAATAAACAAGCTGATTACCAAAGGAGGGTCTGGCTTGCCGGACCCCTTTTGCATTTGTTCCCTGCCGCCGACCGTTCAACGGGGGGCTCAGTAATGTTATCTGAAAACCATTACTCTGATTTTGTAATCATAGGCGGGGTGGCCGCAGGAACGAAAACCGCCTCGGTGCTGGCAAGGCGTCTGCCGAAAGCGACTATCACGCTATTCGAAAGATCAGAGCATATTTCGTATGCCTCGTGCGGCCTGCCTTACTTCGCCTCGGGCGATATCGGGTCGTTCAAAGAACTGCTGATGACTCCCTATGGGGTGGAAAGAGATACCACCTTTTTCAGGGAGGTCAAGGGGTTCGCTATTTATACGAACGCCGAGGTGGTCGCTATCGATAGACAGGCGAAAAACATAACTCTGAGATTAAGGGATAACAATAGACTCGTACGCCATGGCTATGGCAAACTGGTTTTGGCCACCGGCGGCCTGCCGATCTCTCCGCCCTTCCCGATACCGGACATTGAATCGATTTCGTATTTCACCAGACCGGAAGATGCCATAAGGTTTCGGGCTATGGCCGAAGCCGGCAAAATAGAATCGGCCGTGATAATCGGCGGCGGTTTGATCGGCTGCGAATTGGCCGAAGCGGTAGGCGGGCTTTGGGGGATTCAGACGACGTTGATAGAGAAAGCCGATCGCTTGCTGCCGGCGGCGCTCGATTCGGAAATGGCGGCGATCGTCGAACGGGAGTTGGTCCGCAAAAAAGTGAAGGTGATAAAAGGGGCAATTGTCAGCGGCGTTTTCAATCATGACGGCCGGCCGAGCGTCTCTATCGAAGGCAAAGACCCGATCGTCGCCGATTATTTGTTTCTGGCGCTGGGAATTCAGCCGAACACGGCGCTTGCGGCTCAGGCCGGACTGGCTCTGGGAAAATCGGGGACTGTTATGG
>CAZHVC010000303.1:0-3070 GCA_964535765.1 uncultured Ignavibacteria bacterium
ACGCCGGGCGCGCGAGTTCTATAAATGCGGAATCCTGTTAATCGAACATGACATAAGCGTGGTGATGGGGATTTGCGAACGAATCGCCGTGTTGGATTACGGGATCAAGATAGCCGAGGGGAGTCCCCGGGAGATCCAGAACAATCCGGCGGTGTTGGAGGCCTATCTCGGCGAGAGAATCGAAAACTGATGCTGAAGCTGGAGAATGTGCGGGTCCGTTATGGGGCGATCGAGGCCTTGAAAGGGGTTTCGCTCGAAGTCCCCGGGAAAAAGATAGTCGCCTTGATCGGCGCCAACGGTGCCGGCAAGTCAACCACCCTGCGGGCGATATCGGGGTTGGTGAAAGCGGCCGAGGGGAAAATCGTTTTCGACGGCAGGGATATTACCAATCGTCCGGTGCATGAGATAGTGGCGCTGGGGGTATCCCACGGCCCGGAGGGACGGATGATTTTCGCCAATTTGACGGTGAAAGAAAATCTGGCGATGGGCGCCTATCTGCGGAAAGATAAAAGTGAAGTCGAAAAAGATATGGAGTTCGTTTTCAGCATGTTCCCCAGATTGAAAGAGCGCCTGAAACAGCCGGGCGGGAAATTATCGGGCGGCGAGCAGCAGATGCTCTGCCTGGGTCGGGCGATGCTCGCCCGTCCGAAATTGTTGCTGCTTGACGAACCGTCGCTGGGAATCGCGCCGATTCTGGTAAAGACGATTTTTCAGAAGATAGTCGAGATCAATTCCCGTCTCGAGGCGACCGTATTGCTGGTTGAACAGAACGCGCATATGGCTTTGAGTATCGCCGACTATGTCTATGTGTTGGAGACGGGGCTTATCCGCCTTCAAGGTCCGGCCGCCGAAATAGCCGGCAACCGCGAGGTGCGCAAAGCCTATCTCGGTGAAGTTTGATTATCGAAATAGAAAAAGCGGAAGTCAACGACAGACAGCCTCGAATACCCGCAGGAAATTGCCGCCCAGGATTTTCTTTATATCGGCCTCGGAATATCCCCGCCGAACAAGTTCGGCGGTGATATTGGGCAACATGGAGCAATCGGAAAGTCCTTGGGGCAACCTATAGACGCCGTCGAAATCCGAGCCGAGACCGACATGATCGGCGCCGACAAGCCCGACCATATGATCGATATGATCGACCACTAAAGCGACATCGACTTTGATGTCGGCCACGGCCGAATCCATCAAGGCGAATATACCGGCCAAAGCTTCATGGCGCTTGCGGCGATCGTCTTTGAAGCGCTCCCTGATCGAATCGATTTCCGCTTTATGGGCGGCGGTGAACGAATCGACGGTTTCAGCCCACTTTTGCGAAAGATAACCGCAGAAGAAATTTATGCCGATGACCCCGCCGGCGGCGGCGATCGCCTTTATCTGGTCGTCGGTGAGGTTGCGGTCATGATCGCAGAGGCTGCGGGCACACGAGTGCGAGGCTATTATCGGATGCCGCGATAGCTTCAGGACCTCGCGCACGGCCGCCGGATGGGCATGGGAAACATCGATTATCATTCCCAGATCGTTCATCCTTTCGATTACTTTACGGCCGAACGGCGACAGGCCGTCGAATGCCGGATTCGTGTCGGCCGAGGAGATACACCAAGCGTTCGACGAAGTGTGAGTCAAAGTCAGGCAGCGGACGCCGCGGCGATAGAAATGATCCAGGTTGTCGAGGTCGTTCTCGATGGCCACCCCGTTTTCGATCGCCGGCAGCGCCGCCACCCGTCCGCTTTCAATTATCTTGCGGGCCGTAGCGGCATCGGCGCAAACGGCGATTCGCGCGGAATTTTTCTCTATCTGGCGGTAGAGAGTATCCAGCATTTCATCGACTTTAGCCCGGCGGCGGTCGGCCGGAGTATCGGTGGGAATCCAGCAGGCGAAAACCTGCAAATCGACCCCGCCTTTCTTCATTTTATCGAGATCCACATGGGCAGCTGAGTCGCCCCGGGCGAGTTCCCGCCCGCCAAGCAGCCGCAGGGCGGTATCGCAATGCATGTCGGCTACGATCGCCTGCTCGTGGAGGTCTTGTATATCACGTTCGCTACATGCCATCATGATGATTGCTCCGACCGTTGCGCCGATTATGGCCGATCTCCATGTCATCGAACTTAAATAGCAATCAGACTGCGTTAAAACAAGCGGAATCTACGGCGATCGGAGCTTTTTCGGCCGATTTGTTTCGACGAAGCGGCCGCATTGGAGGCAGGCCAAGTCGAGACAAAATGCAGCGCCAGTCAAAAGGTCGGGCAAGCGAATTTTGGCGTTGTAAAATGGCGAAAAACTCTTATTTTGAGATACGGCATGGCCGCCGCAGGGCGATTCTATTCAGGCGCCGCAAAAACCGCACCGGCAGGCGCAGGCACGGGGTGCAAAATTGAAAGATATTCCATATAACGACAGTACCGGAAACATCGGCAAGAGCAAAAAACCAGAAAACCGCGGCAAGGCAGGGGATTTGCTGAACAGCCGCTTTTTCGATCCGCTTCCGCTTGAATTCATATCCGATGTGCTCTGGACAATGAGTGCGGATTTACGGCTCACCTTCGTGAGCCCCTCTATCTATGACCTGCTCGGCTATACCTGTGAAGAAGCAATCGGGATGGAACTGGCGAAATTTCTTACGCCCGAGTCGTATGCAGCCGCCATGAATGAATACGAGAACGAGAAAAATCGTTATCGTGTGGACGGGTCTGTACGGAATACGACCAGGACTCTCGAATTTCAGCTCAAGCATAAGCTGGGGCATTCGATCGAATGTGAAATCAAGTTGACGATTGTCCGAGCAAAGAACGGCGCCATAAAGGAGATCGTCGGAGTCACTCGTGACGTAACCCGGCGTAAGGAGCTCGAAAAAGCCCATCATGTTTTTCAGGAAAAACTGGAACGGATATTTCATAATCTGCCTGTTTTGATCATGGCATTCGATCGGGATAATAACATAATAGCCTGGAACAATGCCTGCCAATGCGTAACCGGCTATGCCGCCGACGAAATTATCTGCAACAAGGGGGCATTGAAAATGCTTTTCGGTGAGATCGATTTCCGGGAAATGGTGTCGGGAGGTGAATTC
>CAZHVC010000304.1:0-3066 GCA_964535765.1 uncultured Ignavibacteria bacterium
ACATGGTTCCCCCCGGCTGATTGCGGCCGGCTGTCCGGAGCCCGATCAAAATCGCCGTTACGGTTGCCTGAGGCATTCCGGATTCGGTCGCAATTTACAACCTCCGGAACGGTTATCCAATCGGCCGTGCATATCGTCACGAATCAGCTTCCCTTGCGAACAATCACAACCCCGCAAACGGATTGAACGACGGCGAAATAACTTATCGTTTTCAAGACCCGGCATATCTCGAGCCCAACCCGGTTTCAGTTGCCGTTGCCGACCGCCGTAAAGCAATAGACCGCCGACGATCCCCGCCCGAACGTCAGAAGAATTCCCGGATCTCCCCGGATCACATCTTCCGTAACAGTCCGATAACCTTGCCGGCGATAGCGAACCCCGGTGAACCCTTTTCGACGATGATCGGACCGAAATCGGGGTTGGCCGGTTCGAGCCGTATTCGCTTTTTCTCGGGAACATACCGTTTGACCGTCGCCTCGTCGCCGACCTGAGCCACCACGATATCGCCCCGTTCGGCCGTTTGCTGGCGGCGCACCAGCACGAAATCGCCGTCGAGAATCCCCGCCTCGATCATCGAATCGCCTTTGACGCGCAGGGCGAAAATCTGCTCCCCGGGCACGAAAGTCCGGTCGATACAGAACGTCCCCTCGATATTCTGCTCGGCCCATAAGGGGGTTCCCGCGGCCACCCGCCCCACCACCGGAACCATCACTTGATGTTTGGGATCGAGATGTTCGGGCGCTTCCCTGATAATCTCGATTCCCCGCGACAGGTAGCGGCTGCGCCGGATATACCCCTTGCGCTCAAGCGCATCCAAAACGGTGCGCACGCCGTTGGTGGAATTGATCTTGAATTTGTCGCCGATTTCCCGCAGCGACGGCGGCCGGCCGAGATCGATCACCGAACGTTTGATAAATTCGAAAATCTGACGTTGTCTGGTCGTCAATCCTTTCATATCGATTTCCCCCCATCGAGCGACTTGAATTCAACGGTTTCGACATAGGTTTGTTGTCTGGTCGTCAATTTTATCATATCGATTTCCCCTCCGGCAATGAACAGTTACCCGTTATCTGCATATAAGTATACTGCTCATATGTTCATTCGTCAAGAAAAAATTTACTTGGGTGGAAAAAAACAAGCGCCGTCCGGGCTGGCAATCAAACCCCGACAGCGCCTGACATCTTCTTGCTGACAAACGACTTGTCCCCATCGGGCGGAATCAGGATAGTGAACTTGGTCCCCCACTCACCGGTGTCGAAACCGATCTTGCCCTCAAGCGATTCGACAATCCGCCAGACGATCGCCAGCCCCAGACCGGTCCCATCCGATTTGGTCGAATAGAACGGCTTAAATATATGGGGTCGGATATTCGGCGGAATACCGCAGCCGCTGTCGGCAATTTCCAATTTCGTCCAAACCCGACCGCCGGTTTCGACATGCAGACCGGTTTCTATCCTGATTACGCCGTCCCTTTTGCCAATCGCCTGGATTGAATTCAGGACCAGATTCCAGAGCAACTGTCGGTGCAGATCCTGTGTGCCACGGGCATAGACGGCTTTTCCGGCATCCCGGATTTCGAAAACGATATTCTGATTGAACTGAGGGTGGGCCCTGGCCAGATCGACGACCTCTTTTATGGCTCCGGCCAATTCCGATCTCGATTCGATATTTCCGGTGGCTTTGGCGAAACTCAGGAAATCGGTCAGAATTCTATTGAGGCGGGCGCTCTCCTTGAGAATCAAATCGAAAAGCCTTCGTTCGTCTTCACATTCGAATTTGAGGGAATCCCGCAGAACCTCCACCGAACCCGATATCGCCGCCAGGGGATTCCTGATTTCGTGGGCGATTCCCGCCGACAACTGGCCGATCGAGGCCATTCTGTCGGCGTCGCGCAGTCGCCGTTCCATCAACTTGGCTTCGCTCAAATTCTGAAAGACCACGATCACCCCGCGCGTCCGTTCGTCGTCTTTGAGAATAGAAGTCGAGATGCCCAAGGGCACCGTGGCTTCGCCCGTTCTGATTTCGATTTCTCCCCGCGATTCGGCATAACCGGTGGACAAGGCCAAATCAATCTTATAATACAATTCAGGATAGCGTTTCAAAAAAAGTTCGCCGTAATGTCTCCGGCGCGCCTCGCCGGGAACGAGATTCAGAATATTGCCGGCGGCCCGGTTGAAATAGACTATATTCCCCTGCTCGTCCACGGTGATCAAGCCCGAATGCATGTTTTCCAGAATCTCATTTGTCTCGAGCCTCACCTTGTGCAGTTCGCGCGAGGCGAATAGATAGTTTTCCGCCAGATAACCGGAAATAAAAGCCACCAAATAAAACAAGCAGAGGTGCAAGAAGACGGTATAGAAAGCTTCGTCCGACCCGATACCGGATATTCCGATCTGGTTATCCGGAAAGATCCCCGGAATCAGCTCCGAAAGTCTCCAGACTATAGGGGCGGCATAGAACAGCCCGGCGATCGTGGCCGAAATAAGGGTGCCGACAAGACCGTAGATCATGCTCGACGATACAATCGTGAGCATGAACAATACCAAAAGCGGCGAGAAATTGCCGCCGACCCGGTTGACGAGTATCGCTTCGAAAGCGAATTCGAATACGGTCTGCAACCCAACTATAAACCGTACGAGTCTTTCATCGGGCCTGCGGTTGAACGCCAAAACATACAACAGAAACCCGATCGCCAAGATTCCATAGACAATCAGAAGCTGATAAAAAATTCCATGGGTGGGCAGATATATCAGATAGGCCGCGAATAAGGCTCCATAGATCACCAGGCGGGAGATCACGATCCAGAAAAAACGCCCGCTGGGTCCCAGTGACAAGCTTGTCGATTTGAACTTCAGATTCATCCGGCCGAAAAAAAACAGCGTCGCCGGTCGGTCGGCGACGCCGTCGTCGTTAGCCTTAATTGATCTTGCCGATAATGTCGAACATCGGCAGATACATGGCCACCAGGATACCGCCGATCACTGCCCCCATGAACACGATTATCACCGGTTCGATAATCGATGTCAGCGCCGCCACCGCGGCATCGACTTCGTCGTCGTAGAAATC
>CAZHVC010000305.1:0-3048 GCA_964535765.1 uncultured Ignavibacteria bacterium
ATTCCGGGCCTGGTGACGGCATTTTTCGCCCGAATGCCGCAGCCAACAGTTCTAAACGTACTTTGGCCAACGACCTGAACCGCCCCTGACCCGCCGGCGCCAGTGAACTTTCGATACGGCCGATGGCCAAGGCCGCCTCCTGCCTTGACTTAGGTTTCAATTTATGGCTGATCCGAAGGGCATCCGCCAATAGATGCAATTCATAAAGACTCAAGGCCAAATCGTTCTTGTCGGCGCGGGATACGGCCTTATCGACGATACCGGCCGCAGCGACAAAATCGCCGGCCAGTCCAGCCAGGGCGGCCTCAAGCGCCTCGAGTTCAAACGTCGTTTCCAGCGATTCGATAACGGCCGATTTTTCCTTGACTTCCGCCAGCAATTGGCCGGTTGATTTGAGATCCCCGTCAAAAAGAGCGAGCCAGACTTTGAGGATTCGCCCGTTTGCCTCAAGCTCTGTTGACCCTATTTCGATTGCTTTGGCTATCAGATTATCGACTTCGAGTCGCCTTTTGCGGCCGCCGAGAAGCAGCACCCGGTTGAGCCTAATTCCGTTTTCCGTTAAAAGTTCGCTTTCCCCGAGTTCACTGGCGATTTCGATCGATTTTTCAAGATTGACGATCGCCCCGTCGAGATCGCCGGCGCCAAACAGGGCATATCCGAGATCGCCATGGCTTAAGGCTAAACAATGGATATCCCCGATACGCTGAAAGATATTCAACGCCTCGTTAAGTTTATTAAGTGCCTCGCCGAGGTAGCCGCGCGAAGTCAAATTCGTGCCGAGATTGGCGCAGGCGAGTGCCTGCGAACGTGCCGCCCCGATTCGTTTGAATATTTTCTCGGCTTTCATGTAGGCGGCGGCCGCTTTTTTGAGCTTGCCCGTTTTGTCACTAATTATTCCGAGATTGTTGATGACTTTTGATTGCCCGTGCAGATCTTTCAGGCGGCGATACATGTTCAAAGCTTTTCTATAGTGACTTTCGGCCTCTTCCAATCTGCCGATCGTCCAGAGGCAAATGCCAATATTGTTATGCACCAAAGCTTGCAGCGCCGGCGGTAATTCATGTTTCCGGAAAATCTCTTCCGCCCGGCGGTGCAGCTCGAGACTCTGTTGCAGGTTGCCGAGCCGCCGCTGAATCGTGCCCCGGCCGTCAAGACAAAACGCTTTTACATAAGGGTCGTTCGGAAACAACGATTCCAGCTCCTCGATCGTTTGTTGGGCTTTCGCATAAGCGGAGGTGGTACGGTAAATTTCGCAGAGCTCTTGCAGTGATTCCGATATATAATCCTTGTTTTGGCTGATCGTTTTGAGTTGATTGAAATCGGCTGCCGCTTGTTCGTAATCACCGATCTGTTTGGCAAGTTTCCCTCTCTGCCGGAGAATTTCCATAATATACCGGCGGTCATCGATTTTTTGGGCTACAGCCATAGCCTGGTTGTAAAATTCCATGGCCTCAACCGTGGCAAAGCGGGCGGAGGCCTTTTCGGCAGCCCAAAACAGGAATGGCAAAGCCTCCGCCGCGCGGTCGGCCAGAAGGTAGTGCCTGGCGGGCAATTCGGGATTTTTGCGGCGGCAGTTTTTACGGCCGGCGTAGTGGTCGGCTATTCGGCGATGCAGGTTTTGCCGGGTGGCGAAAGACAGGCCGTTGTAAGCCACCTCCTGAGTGAGAATATGCTTGAAGATATATTCTACGATCGGATGATTCCGCTCAAGCGGCGTCAAATCGAGGCTGCTTAATTCCTGCAGATGTTTCCGAAGAGTGTTTGGCGGCCACAAATCGGGATGGATGGCCTGGAGCACTTTCAGAGCGAACACTCTTCCGATCACGCTGGCGGCGCGCAGGGTTCTTTTGATCGGCCCGTCAAGGTTGTCAATGCGGGCGGTGATTACCGTTTCTATACTTGAGGGAATGCCGTCGCCGCTGAATATTTTTTCCGGGCCAAGCTCGGCGAATGCCCGGGCCATCTCCTCCAAGTAAAAAGGGTTTCCGGCCGATTTTTCCACAATTTTATCGACAAGCGGTTCGTCGATCGGGCGACCGCCCATTTTCGCCAAAAAGAGCCGTCGTGAATCTACCGGCGCAAGTTGACCGAGTTCGATAAGTTCCGTATTCGGCCACTGCTTGATCTGTTCGCACAGCTCACCCGGGCGGGCCGCCAGCAATATCGCCGGGGAATCAATGTCCGTTTGGAGGTTTTGCAATATCGCAAAAGTAGCGTTGTCAACCCATTGAACGTCCTCGATAAAGATCAGCGATCTTTGCGTCTGATTGACTTTGCCGATCAACCGGCAAAGCAACGAACGGATTTTGTCCTGTTTGATGTTTTCCGGCAAATTGGCCAACTCGAGCGGCACGGCAAGAGAATAGTCGAGTAGCGGCGCCAGCAACGGCTCCCAATCAGTTTCCCCGATCGAAGACATCAATTTATGCAGGGCTTGATGCCGCTCGCGGCCGCTTGCATTGTCGGCCAGACCGAGCAAATCGCATAAGATCATGGTCAGCGGCTCGTAGGGTGTTTTTTGGGAACTTTTTAAACATGCCCCGCTGGCTACTCTCAGTCCGATTTGCTTGGCATAGGAAATCAATTGAGCGCAAAATACCGATTTGCCGATCCCCGGTTCCCCGCTTATAACGAGGACTTTCGGGGAACCGGAGGTTTCCTGTCTGATGAATTCCTTGCCCCGGATCAGCTCTTTTTCGCGCCCGACGATCTCTTCATCGGCTTGTCCCACCCGACTGTAGCCGATCAATGGCCGGGCGGCCACGGGTTCGGCTTTGCCTTTGGCGCGGAACTCGACGGCGGCGGCGAAAGCGAACCCTTTCCCGGCGAGGCTCACCGTTTGTTCGCCGCAAAGAATCTGGCCGTAATCCGCTCTGCTCATCAGCCGAGCCGCCAGGTTGATCGCATCGCCCATGGCTGTGTATTCGCGTCTGTCCTGCCCGCCGACATCGCCGACATAGCAGACCCCGGTGTTGATCCCATAGCGATGCCTTATTTGCAGCGGAAATTTCCGGTTGACCTGTGCCAAGCCTTGTTCGATCTGCAAGG
>CAZHVC010000306.1:0-3021 GCA_964535765.1 uncultured Ignavibacteria bacterium
TATGAAAGTTTGACCCGGCCGTATGTTGCAATAGATATATCTCCGAAACAATTCTCCATGCAAATGATCGGGGATCATCACGGCGATCAAATCGGCGCTCTTGACGGCAGCGTCGATATCGACCACCGGGAATCCCTCCGCAACCGCAGCCTTGCGCGACCTGCTACCGGGACGCAAGCCGATAAGCGGGGTATAACCGGAATCACGTAGGTTCAGCGCCTGAGCTTTTCCCTGCGAACCGAATCCGATGACGGCAATCCGCTTTTTATCGAGAACCCCGAGAGAAATCCGGTTGTCTTTGAGTATACGAACCCGGGAGCGAATCATGTCGGTGAAGGTAGCTTTCGGCTGCGGCAATGTCAAGCGGCAGGCAGACGGATCCGGAGACCGCCCGGGCCTGATCCGGACCCCAAAGGCGATTTACATCACTTCTTCGAAATAGATAAGCGGCCGCAGCAAAAAATCATCGCCAGCCACCTCGCCGTCGGAATCGATCTCAAGCGTAAGGTAACCGAGACGGCGGAAATCCAGCGGCATGAGCGATACCTTTTTATAGAAAACCCCGGCGGAGGAATGTTCGGCTTTCTCCCAGTCGAAAAGGATCGTAATCTTGCCGGCATCGTTTTCGCCGATAGCCCTAAGTTGCATAGACCCTTTCGGCCTCTCTTTGCCGCCGGAGGGAATTCCGTAATAGATCACGAAAGAATCGACGACGGCCTTTTCCGGCAATTCGATAGGTATGGCGATAGAAATCGTCCGCCCGTTGGCCGGAGCGGCATCCGGGCCTCGAGTGTAAATCCAGTATTTTTTGTCGTAAATCACGCGGGCCGCGGCCGTCTCGCTGTTTTTGCGACGGGGACCGGCAAAATAACCCTCGAATATCTTGCTGTCTTCGAATTCGAGCTTGCCCGGAGGCCCTTTCTTGAGTTCCCAGTTGAGCCCATCCGACGACTCCACCTCGTATTTCGGGAAATAATCCTCACCGCACAACAACAATACATTTCCCCCGGCACTTTCCACCGGATCGACGAATTTCGGTTCCGGCGGCGGTTTGGGCGGCTCTTTCGGGGGCGGGGGTATGGTATCGACCGGCTTGGCTTCCGGCTCAGGCGGCGGAGTTATGGAAACAGCTATCGCCGCCTCCTTGATTTCCCCGGGTTCGATTATCCCGAGATTTATTATGGTGGAATCGGCCCCGAATTTCACCAACAACGAATATTGACCGGGTTCGACGCTTTCGATACTAAACCTGCCGAGCGTATCGGTAAGCGTCTGGTAGCGCTGCGGAACAGAGTAGACGGCGGCGCCCCCCAAAGGCGCTCCCTTGTCATCTTGCACCACCCCCTTGATTACGGCCGGCTTCTTGGCGCAGGCCGAAACCAACCCAGCCGCCAAACCGATCACGACCCAGGACCGGCATACCTTCAGCAAGCCAAGATAATTTGTCACGGCGGATTAATGTATCAGAACCGGCAGATTTTGTAAAGCACAAATTGCTTAGGCCCGACCGCCGGTGAATTCTCCCGAACGGGAAAAATCATGGAACTGAATGATAGTGAATATCGGTTTCATTATCAATAACACAATTCTGTCCCGCAAGTAATACCGGAGGTTCTATGACAAAGAAGTTAACGCAACTGGTCGCCCTGTCGATCATTTTCAGCTCGGGGGCGGCTCCGGCGACCGTTCATAACGTTTCCATCCCGGGCTTTTTTTTCAGTCCGAATAGTTTGAGTATCACTCAGGGCGACACCGTCACCTGGACCAACAACCACTCCGTCCCCCACACCGCCACCTCCGATGCTTTTCTCTGGGATACCGGAACCCTGACGCCCGGCCAATCGGCCAGCATCGTCTTTTCCACCGTCGGCGCGTTTCCTTATCACTGTGTTTTTCATCCGATGATGATGGGAACCATAACCGTCAACGCCCCCGTTTACGACACGCTCGTCGAAATCAACGACTTCTATTTCAACCCCGCGGTGATTCAAATCCTGCCAGGGCAGACGATCCGCTGGCTTAATCAGGGGGGAGTCAACCACACCAGCACCGCCGACAGCGGCGAGTGGGACTCGGGGATGCTTATGCCCGGTCAATTTTTCGATCACCTGTTCGGCGCCGAAGGGGTTTACGATTATCATTGCACGCCGCATCCGTTCATGACCGGCACGGTCATAGTCGGCCGTCCGGATTCGGTAGCCTTGGATATCAAAATCGTCGACTTCGCTTTCGTGCCGGCCGATACGACGGTTACGGTCGGTTCTTATGTCCGCTGGTTGAATATCGGCGAAATGGTGCATACCAGCACCGCCGACAGCGGCGAGTGGGATTCGGGGAATTTGAATCCGGGCGATTTTTATATCCGCCGGATGGATCAGGTCGGCGATTTTCCTTATCACTGCACGCCGCATCCGTTCATGACCGCGATCCTGCATGTCGAGGATTCCACAAGTTTCCTCCCCGGTGATGCCAACGGTGATGGAAATGTACTCGGCTCTGATGTCACCTATCTGGTCCGTTATTTCAAAGGGCTCGGTCCGGCGCCGGATCCGCTTCTGGCCGGCGACACTAACGGTGACTGCAACGTGTTGGGTTCGGACGTCACCTATCTGGTCCGTTATTTCAAAGGGCTCGGTCCGGCACCCCAGAGAGGCAATTGCAGTTGATAATCGACAAATAACGAAAGCAGAAACATCACAGGAAAAGGATTGTTTATGATGAAAAGAAAGCTTATCTATTTGGCCGTGGTTATGATACCGGTGCTGGCTTTCGCCTTTTCGAGCGGTCCGCCGAACGGCATGACCGGCGCCCCGGGCGAGGGAAACTGCACGAACTGCCACGACTCGTTTCCGATCAACAGCGGGAACGGAAGTTTCACAATCGCCGGACCGGTCACTTTCGAACCTGGTCAGACTTATGAAATCACGGTGACCATAGCCGATCCCGATCAACGACGCTGGGGTTTTGAGATCACGCCGCTTACTTTTGGGACCTGCAGCATCACTCAGGCGGCCCATACCC
>CAZHVC010000307.1:0-3001 GCA_964535765.1 uncultured Ignavibacteria bacterium
GACTGAAAGAGGTCGGTGCTTTGGCGCAGTCCGAGGCCGAGAAAGGACTTATCAAGAGGGTGCTGGCCCAGACGCGTGGCAATAAGCGCAAGGCGGCGGAGATTTTGAAAGTGGATTATACCACCTTATTTGAAAAAATAAAAAAATATGGTCTGCAGGAAAAAGAACCGACCGGTCAGGCAACGCCGTAGCCTGGTCGTTGTCCCCTAATTTCTTACCGATTTTTAACTTAAAAAACCCTTGACATAATTTCAAAAAAAAGTATAATGTTTACGTAAGTTGTTGATTTCATGTCCCAATCCATAAGATTGGGATCGGGGGTTAATCTACGAAAGTATCTTTTGTTTAACTTCAACTAAAGGAGCCTATTTATGAAGAGGTTGGTTTTCCTTGTGGCCGGGTTTATGCTCTTGATGGCTTATGGGGCGTTCGCCCAGGATCCGGGCATTCGTGACACGGTGATAATCGACACTATTAACGTGGAATTGCAGCCGAATGGGGGAACCCGTTATGTCCACGTTTATTTCGTCACCGATGATTCGATCATGTTCATAAATTTACCGATTACTTGGACTTCCAGTGACAACCTGATTATCCCCGGTCACACCGTTTGGCGCGAGGTTTTTACGCAGTGGGATGAACGCTACGATACACTTTTGGTTGCCCAGACATTGCTGCGGCAGGTCGCCTGGTCGGATATAGGCGGCGGTGATAATCCACCCCTTTTGACCAACGGCCAGCGGCTTTGGGGGATGGACCTGCGGTTCGTGATTTTCCCCGGGGCGGTGCCGCAGTTCGTATGGGTCGATACGACTCGCGATCCGATCAACGGCTCGATCGATTTCGGCGGCCCCAACGGCAATTGGTCGTTCAGACCGGTGGTCAAGAAGGGGTTTATCAGGTATGGAGGCGCCACCGGTATCGGCGACACGCCGACGACATTGCCGACCGAAATCGCTCTTATGCAGAACTATCCGAACCCGTTCAATCCGGAGACCAATATAGAATTCCGTTTGCCGACGGCGGCTCATGTAACGTTGGAAATCTACAATCTGCTCGGGCAGAAGGTAAACACGCTCGTTTCGGAGTATCGTGAGGCGGGGTATCACACGGTGCGCTGGAACGGGACCAACGAGTCAGGCGATTTGGTGCCGTCGGGGGTTTATTTTTACCGGATGACCTCGGGTGATTTCGTCAAAACGAACAAGATGATAATGCTTCGTTAGGGACGAAGGCGGAGCCTTTGTTAAATTAGCAATCCGGCGATTGCAATCAACCTCAACACCACGTCGAATCCGGCGTGGTGTTTTTTTTTAATGTTCTTGACATACTTCCGTATCCGGCGATAAAATTGCATTATTGGATTTGCCGATAGACTGTATCGCATGAAGCGGACGGCAGGAAAGATGCCGCTAAGGTTTTTTGGAGGGAATATAAGAATGAATAAAGCGACGCTCATACTGGTGGGAATTGTTATTGGAGCGGCCTTAGCGGCCAATGCCCAGGACCCGGGCGCCCGCGATAGTGTCATAATAGACACGGTCAACGTCGCCTACATGCCGAACGGCGGGACGGTTTTCGTGCATGTTTGGTTCGTCACCGATGACTCGATCGTATGGGTCAATCTGCCTTTGAGCTGGACATCGTCGGATGGGATGATTTTTCCGGGGCGCACCGTCTGGCGGGAGACATTTGCTCAATGGGATGATTGTTTCGATTCTCTTCTGTTCGATCAAGGGTTGCTGAGGCAGATAGCTTTTTCGGATATCGGCGGCGAGGACAATCCACCGCTGTTTACCAACGGCCAGCGGTTATGGGGGATGGATCTGCGGTTCGTAATCCTGCAAGGGGCCGATTCCCGGCAATTCGTAGCGATAGACACTACCAACGATCCGATCAACGGCCCGATTGATTTCGGCGGGCCTTATGGATATTATTCATTCATGCCCGCTTTCAGAAGCGGTTTTCTCAGGTATGATTTTCAGGTTGGAATCGATGGTGATGATGCAGAGATACCGGCGGAGTTTGCTTTGGGTCGGAATTATCCCAATCCATTCAACCCGGAAACCATTATCGAATTCCAATTACCGATATCCGCAGCGGTGACTCTGGATGTATATAACCTTTTGGGGCAGAAGATTATAACCCTCGTATCGGAGGAACGGGAAGCGGGTTACCACTTTGTCCGCTGGGAGGGCAGAAACGAATCGGGCGAGGTCATGCCATCGGGAGTCTATTTTTATCGATTGACGGCCGGAGATTTCAGCGACACGAAGAAGATGATCATGCTGCGCTGAGATCAGGACTTTCAACCTCGTTATCGGTCGATGTTGATTACTACCGATAATGATTTCGATGGTTTCTTTCCGCCGGTTTTTCCGACAACCGAAAGTGCATAATATTTCACACATTTTGCGGAAATCAAGGAGGCGGCCTCGCATTTCCGAAAAATCAATGGGCAATTTTACGATGGCGAGGTTGGATGCCTGCGCTTGGGTGATACCCTTTCGGCGGTATTTTATTCGGCAAGGCGGGGTTGGACAGATGGTAGGGGGAGAAATCCCATACATTCGACAAGGGAAATCGACGCCTTAATCTGCCTGTTTTTGGGAACGATTTTTGAAGAAGGGTGTTAAAGAAAAAAGTATCATGCTTAAGGCGTCCGCCATAGCAGGGAGGTTTCCTCGATGAAGTTATCGGCAGTAGTTTTTTTGGTTTTGTCTGTGTTGACCGTATCGGTTTACGCGGTCGATCCGGGGGTTCCGGATACGGTTATTTATCAAAGCGGACTTTACGTTCCCTATAATCCGGGGAACTGGTCGAGGGTGGTAGTCGAGGTATATTTCGTCACCGATGATTCAGTGAGCGATTTTACTTTGCCCACATTGTGGAATTCGACCGATGATCAGATTTATCTTGATTCCATAATCTGGCGCGAGGCGTTCAACGGCTGGGACGATACCTGGTACCGGATCAGTCAAGACAGCAATTTCGCCAGTAT
>CAZHVC010000308.1:0-2977 GCA_964535765.1 uncultured Ignavibacteria bacterium
GCGATCAACTGTCTTTCGATATTTCCGGTGAAAACCCCCGGGGCCGACATTTTATCGATCGGCGAGGCCGTATCGAGATCGCCCTCGGTGGAAATTGGCACGATTTCCCAACTGATTCCCACGGATACGTTCTTCAGCAGGTCGATCACCTGATTGGTTTGGGCCATGGCCAGCCTGCTGGCACGGGTGCCGACCCTGAGGTGGAGATTCATTCCGAGGATTCGCCGGCTTTCGTTGACGGTTCGAGCATATCGTTGAGCATGGCTTCGATTTTACGGTCTTCGCCTGATTCCAACGCCGATTTCCAGTCGGCCATGAGAAATCTCTCGTAACAGGCCGTCTTGTTCGCTTGATCATTTCCCCATTTTTCCCGGGTCATCATTCTGAAACGCGCCGCCAGAGCGGCTATTTTCGACCAATGCGGCTTAAACATGCCGTCGAGCACCATTTTCAGATGACCCGCCAGAAACGGCGCCTGCCCGTCGGTGGAAATCGCCACCGATAGATTGTCGCGTCTTATTATGGCCGGGAAAATGATATCGCAGCGATCAGGGTCGTCGACGGCGTTGATGGGAACACCCGCTTTCCGACAATCGTGGCTGACCGCTCGGTTGACTTCGGGGTCCTGACTGGCGGCGATTACGAACCCGTAGGTGGCGGCCTCCGGCGAAATATAACCGCGGTAGATCAATTTCACTTTTTCCTTGGCGGCGAACCACTCGATTTTATCGAGAAAAGTCGGCGATATCAAAGTAATATCCGTGCAATAGTCGATCAAGATTTCGACTTTTCTTAGAGCGACCTGCCCGCCCCCGACTATCAACACGGGTCGGTTTGCCAACGAGATGCCTACCGGCATGAATTTATGAGCCATTGTTTTTCCCCTTGGAACAATCAGGATCCGCTATTTAATTTCAGCTTCAGCAATTTAAGCGTATATTTCCTGATTGCTTCTTCGATTTCGGTTCTCGATTGCTCCGGCAGTCCGGAGAACAGCGGCGAAAGCTCGCTTCGCATCAATTCATCGGCTCGGTCGTCCAAACCGTTGTAGGCCGGCTCGAGACGAGCATGATCATACCAATAGATAAACTCGTCCAATCGCCGTTCGATTATTTCCTCGGCTTTGACCACCGCCTGGATTTTCGCCTCGTTGGCCGCTTTTATGAATTCCTTGACGTCGTCGAGATCCAGGATTTCGATCTCCTGCCCGTAGTCTTTCGGCACGGCGATATCACGCGGGACGGCCATATCCAGCATCGTTATCTTCTTTCCCTGACGCAAGGGTCTGACTCTATCGAGCATTGGCACATCTATCAGCGGTTCTTTCGCCGAGGTGCAACTGATGACCACGTCGGCCTGCCGCAGCAGAATCTCGAGATCTTCGAGCGGGTGTCCTGTCCCCCCGTATTGTCTGGCCAGCGCCTCGGCTTTCGATTTGGTTCGGTTGGCGAATAGGAGATTCGAATACCCCAGCCGGTTCAAGGCGGAGGCCGCCAGCGCCGTCATCTGGTTTACACCGATCAACACGATCGTCGGGTTGTTAATTGCCGCCAACCGGCTTTTAAGCAAATCGACCGAAGCGCTGCTGACCGAACAGGGACCCCGGCCCAGCTCTGTGTCGGTGCGTGTCTGCTTGCCTACGCGGAATGCCTGATGGAAAAGCCGGTGCAGGATTTTGCCGGTGGTTTTGACATTACAGGCCGAGGTATAGGCCTCGCGGATCTGTCCCTGTATATGATTTTCTCCCAGCACCATCGAATCGACGCCGGCGGCGACTCGGAACAGATGGTCGGCGGCGTGGCGGTCTTTTTTGATGTAAAAATACCCTTTCCGTTCAGCGACCGATAGGCCGGAAAAGTCTTTGTAAAAACGTTCGATTATCGAGAAAGGATCATGCCTGTCGTCGGTCACCAGATAAAATTCAATTCTGTTGCAGGTGGCCACGATCGCCGATTCCAAAACGCCGTCGCGCTTGCTCAAGCTCACGTTCGCCTTCGGCAAATCCTCGCGCGATATCTGCAACGGCTGACGTATCTCAACGCCGCCGGTGCGGTGATTTATTCCGCAGACGAACAGATTTATTTTACCGGACATAGAAACCTTCGTGCCGCCTAAGTTCCGCCGATCAATCTAATGCCGCCTGGACGCCGCCGCCAATGATTTTCAAATTTCCGAACCCCTTTTCCCGGAGAATATGGACCGCCTGATAAGCTCTCGAGCCACGCTTGCAAATGACGAAGATTTCGGCCGCCGGATCGATCTCGAGATTCGCTTCTCTCAACATTCCCAAAGGCAGGCTGATTACTTTCCGCTTTTGAGTTTGCGGAATAGATTGCCCAAAACTTTCCGCCGTTTCGCGCACGTCAAGCAGTATGGTTTCCGATTTGTCCTCCAGGATATCCGAGGGATTAACCGCCAGGATTCCCCGTTTGCCCGCCTTGGCCAGAGCCGCCAGCTGAAACAGCGGATCCAGCGCCTCGGAAAACGGTGGGGCATAGGCATGCTCGAAATCAAGCAGATCCTCGAGCCTGGACCGCTTTTGCAGCAGCGCCGAAAAGACATCGAGACGGCGGCAGATATCGCCGTCGCCTACCGCCTGAAGCCCCAGCAGCCGATCGTCGGTCTTGGAATAAACCATTTTCAGAACGAAACTTTTTTTCTCAGGGTAATAATCCGGCCTGTCGACAAACGAGCCCCAAACCGAATCGGGATTCATACCGGCGGCTACCGCCTTTTCGTACGTCAGGCCGACTACGCCGGCGCTCAAATCGAAAACCTTGACCACCATATTGCCCAGAACCGGCGGATTTTCGGCCGAACCACCCGCCAAATTTTCGGCGATTATCCGACCGTGTTTGTTGGCCAGCGATCCCATCGGCAGATAGCAGGGTTCGCCGGTTATCATATGCACCGATTCCACACAATCGCCGCCGGCGTAGATATCGGGATCGGATGTTCTAAGTCGTCTGTCCACCAT
>CAZHVC010000309.1:0-2943 GCA_964535765.1 uncultured Ignavibacteria bacterium
CCCGGAACGATGGTGACGGCCGGGGGCAGGCGTCTCTCGGTTCGAGTGGGACCGGAATTGTTGGGGCGGGTCGTAGATGGACTCGGCAATATAATAGATGGTTTGCCTGAACCCGATTGCCGTGAAATCAGAGCGCTGGATAACGAATCACCACCACCGCTGAGTAGAAGACGGATTAAGCAGCCATTTATAACCGGCATACGGGCTATCGATGCCTTTTTATTGTGCGGTTTGGGTCAACGGATGGCTATTCTGTCCGGTTCGGGAGTGGGCAAGAGTGTGTTGCTCGGAATGATCGCCCGGTCATCGTCGGCGGACGTTAACGTTATCGGTTTGATCGGCGAAAGAGGGCGGGAAGTGCGCGAATTCCTGGAGAGGGATCTCGGTCCGGAAGGGTTGGCGAAATCGGTCGTTGTTGTGGTGACCTCTGATAATCCGCCGTTGCTCAGGATCAAAGGAGTCATTTTGGCCACGGCGATAGCCGAGTATTTTCGCGATCAGGGCAAAAGCGTCGCTCTTATGGTCGATTCTCTGACCAGAGTGGCGATGGGCCAACGCGAAATCGGATTGTCGATCGGCGAGCCTCCGACGACAAGGGGATATGTGCCGTCGGTATTTGCTCTGCTGCCCAAAATTCTCGAGCGCGCCGGCCAATCGGAAAAAGGAAGCATTACCGCCTTTTACACGGTTTTAGTCGAGGGCGATGATTTTTCGGAGCCGATCAGCGATGCGGTAAAGGCGATCGTCGACGGTCATATCGTGCTTTCGCGTCAGCTCGCCTCGAAATACCACTATCCGGCGATCGACGTTCTCGAGTCGATAAGCCGCCTGATGCCGGATGTGGCCTCGAAAGATCATCTGAATCTGGCCGGCCGCTGTCGGGAAATCCTGGCTGATTATCGTGATGCGGAAGATTTGATAAATATCGGAGCCTACGTCAAAGGGTCATCAGCGAAAATAGATTACGCAATCGAAAGAATCGATCCGTTACGCAGGTTTCTTAAGCAAGAAATCGACGAAAAATGTCCGTTCGATAAAACCTTAAGTTGGCTTGGTGATATTCAGGCGGGGGTAAAGCATGACTAAAAAATTCAAATTCCGTCTGGACCGGATAAGACGATTCAAAGAGCAAGAGGAAGAGGACAAGAAAAGAAAGCTGGCGATCGAACAGACGCGCCTGCAGCTCGAAAAGAAGACGCTCAGCGAGTTCCTTGACCTGAGAAACCACTGTCTGGCGAAATTCGGAGTCAGAAAAACAGGTCGGGTGAATTTAACGGAACTGATTCTTTCCAAGAGATACATCGATAAGCTTTCTTCCGATATCGTGTTGCAGACCAGACGTGTCGACAGCGCCGAAAGACTCGTAGCTTTGGCCCAGAAAGCTCTGCTGGAAGCCTCCCGCGAGAAAAAAAAGTACGAAAAGCTGAAAGAAAAGCAATCCGCCAAACATAAAGCGGAAACCGCCCGCATTCTGATAAAAGAACTCGATCAATTCGGCTCGAGATCGTCCCTGCAAAAGTCACCGTAAATCTATTGGCAACTATTACTTTCAAAAAAAACCCTCCCTCCCTTTGTCGGGAGAGAGGGCTTTCCGGCTTCTGATGAAAGCCTTATTCAGCGGTTTTGGTTTCGCGGATGATTGATTTGTCTTCATCGCGCGGAACCATGTTGATTCCCTGCTGAATATGAATCGGTGACGGCGCCAGCAGAATCGGAGGCGGGAAGAAGTGGCAGTAGCTGAGGGTAGCGGTCCCCTTGAAGAACGCCACCAATCTTGTGATATCCGAGCCTCTGAATTCGCAGTTACCGTTCACGTCGCCGGCCACATAGAGGTAAGTGCCGGTCGAATCCATGTAGCATGAATCCGGAGGCACGGCCCCTATGCCCTTGAAGTAGCGGACGCCGAAAGTGACGTCGCCGCCAATACGGTTGCCGTCGCCGTTGATGTCGCCGAGGACGTAGTCGCACTCACCGCCGCCGCCGGTAACCGTGAACGATACGTTGACGGTCGTAACCGGTTCGTCCGGATCATTGGAGGTGATCAGGATGGCGCCGGTATAAGTGCCCGCGGTAAGACCCGTAGCATCCATGAAGGCATGGAATGTCAACGGCGGATCGCTCGGCGTCAGGATACCCGAAGTCAGATCGGTCGTGAGCCACTGCGGAGGTCTGTTGAACAAGATGGCCATGCTGTTGTGCAGATAAGCCTGATTGTAAGCAACCTGCAAGCCGATCGTGCCGGTCTCGTTTTCGATACCGACAGTGTAGCTGGTCAGGCTGAACAGTCCACCGCCGTATTGCATCTTGATCGATCCATCGGCGTTCAAGATCACCTGGAAATCGATCTTGTTAAGAGTATCGGCGTAATGCGGCCAGGTCACCCAGGAGACGATGAAGCGGTTGTTGGCCGAATCGTAGTAGTAGTAGCAGTCGCCGTCGTTTCTGGCATCCATATCGTCCCAGTAAACAGGGATGATTGTGTTCGGCAACGCCGAGGAGGGAATGCCGGCATTTGACAGATAGGCACTGGTCTGGCTGGCAAACGAGATCCAGCCGTTGGTGCTGACCATCACGCTATCGTAGGGGATGCCGTAATAGTTGAATGTCATACCCATGGCGAACAGGTTCGTCCAGCCGTCATCGAGCGTTCCGTTGGTGAACGTCACCGGAGTGCCTATCGTTGAGATATCGACCCAGGAATAGGTCGGTCCGCCGGTTTCGTCCGAATCTTTCCAGCGATAACCGAACGCGTCAGGTCCGCCCTGAGAGTTGATTACCGGCGGATAAACCGGCTCGGTTGCGCCGGTCTTCGGATCGATTTGCGAGCCGATCGGCGACGTATTCAGGGCGATCGGTGTCTCACCGTGAATCGGCCGCGGACTATACTGAACCACCGAGGCCGAATAGAGCAAGTCGCATTGACCGACGTTGTCCAGAGTGGTG
>CAZHVC010000310.1:0-2933 GCA_964535765.1 uncultured Ignavibacteria bacterium
GGATTCGGGGGAAACGCCACCATATCAGCCACCCAATTCGGCTTGAATATGGAAGGGCCGCTGGCTCAAAGGGGATCGTATATTTTTTCGGCGCGGCGAAGCTATCTTGATTGGCTGTTCAGAGCGGCCGGCTTCGGTTTCGTTCCCGAGTACTACGATTTCATGTGGAGGGCGAATTACGATATCGACGCCCGAAACCGGATCAGGGTTCTGGGTATCGGGGCAATAGACCGGGTCCGCTTTTTCAACGATACGGAAACAAAAAGATATGACAATTCCCGTATTTTGGGGAACAACCAGAATCAAGCTTTCGGCGGCATCACTTGGAGACATCTCGGCAAAAGTTGGTTCAGCACCGTTACCGTCGGCCAGAGTTATGTGGATTACGGTTTCAATCAATCGGATTCGCTGCTTCAACCGATATTCAAGAACAATTCGGTCGAGTCGGAATCCTATTTAAGGATCGATTTCAACAGTCAGCTGGACAACTCAACCGAATTGTCGGCAGGGGTACAGACGAAGTTCGCCTATATAAAAAGCGATATCATGCTACCTCGATATATAACCAGTTTCGGAGATACTCTGGCGATCGACGGGACATTCCGGACAAATGCCTTTAAGGGATCGAGCTACGCCCAATTAGCCAGAATATTCGGCCCGTTCAGGGCGACTTTGGGCACACGGGTTGACCATTTTGATCTGATTAAGAACAAATGGGCTCTTGCGCCCCGCTTCTCGATATCTTATTCGGCCGGCGAAAAAATCAGCCTCAATTCGTCCGTCGGGCGTTACTATCAGGCGCCGTCCTATATCTGGCTGATATCCAACGAAAATAACAGAAACCTTAAATTCATCAACGCCGATCATTTTATTCTTGGAATAGACTATTTATTACGGCCTGACACAAGGCTCAGCCTTGAAGGGTTTATCAAGAAATATTCGGCTTATCCGGCCAGCCTAAATCGACCGTACTTGATTCTGGCCAACACGGGTGCCGGATTCGGCGGTTCCGAAGACGGATTTTCGGCATTCGGATTTGACTTGTTGTCGAGCCGGGGCAAGGGATTGGCTGAAGGGGTCGAACTTCTCGTCCAAAAAAGACTTTCGGAAATACCCTGCTATGGCCTTATCAGCCTAAGCTTTGCCAAAACGGAATTTCAGGGGGTGGATGGGATCAAACGCGCGGGCAGCTTTGACCAAAGAATACTATTAAATCTGGCCGGAGGATATATCTTTAACCCTCGCTGGGAAATAGGAGTCAAATTCAGGCTGGCCACCGGCAGGCCCTATACCCCTTTCAATCCCGATGGGACCCAGGATCCGGCAAAATACAACAGCTTACGCACCGGCAGCAATCATGGTCTCGACCTGCGGGTCGATCGGCGCTGGATGTTCAAACGCTGGATGTTGACCACCTATCTGGACGTGCAAAATGTTTATAATCGGGAGTACCGAGGTATCCCCCGTTTTGATGCGCGCACCGGCCAAATCGAAAGCGCGGCTTCGATCGGCATCGTTCCGTCGATCGGCATAAGTGCGGCGTTTTGAACCTGCCGGAACGGGCAGACTGATAAATCGGCGGCCGTTTCCCCCGCTCTAAAAAGCCGGTTTCGGCCGGTTTCACCAGGGAAGCCGGTTGACAACAAGGCGCGGCTTTATGCCGCCGCGAATCTCCTCGTATATCCGCCACACTTTTTCCGTCATGAACACCATGGTTTTCGTCTTAAAATCCGGCGGTCATTTTTTTACGATCAATCTTCTTTGTCAAACAAGCTGCAAGATACTCCTAATCCATCCAGTTCATTTAAGAGCAGCCGTATCCCGGCATGTCCGATGCTCATAATGGCCGGATATTCAAACCGCCCGCCCCGGGCTTGATGACCGCAGCCGCCCAAGCGGCGGCATCGGATCGGTATCATCTCGGCTTACAAGTATTAAAAATTAAACCGCCCCGTCTGGCAACGGGGCGGCAAGATGGGGGACAGGAAAGCAGTCGGGTATTATCTGGGTGTATAACCTTTTGCCCACATCCAGGTCCAGCCTCTTGTCCAGAGCTGGGCATTGGGATCGAAAGCACCGTAGTAAGTAGCTGGGGTGAACCAGGGATCCCAGGTGGACGGATTGAACGGGGAGACCGCAGCGGGACCGGCGACGTTCGGCCGCGGATCAAGCGCCAACGAACCGGCGGTTCTGCTGATTCCGATGAGCTGGGGGTCCTGGAAGTGAGTGTCATGGGTGGTGCCGATTATCGGCGGACCATCAGTCGGAAGAGGTGTCAACGGAGCGAACATAAAGTCGCGGAGTGCACCGGGAGGCGTATCCCACTGGGGTGGGTTCAGCGCCGGCACGTTATCCGGGAAAATTATATCGACGGTGTTGAACGACGGCTGATCGGTCAGGCCGAAATTGAACCAGAAGGTATTTTCCATCAACCAATCTCCCGCGGCGATTCTATCGGGAACATCGGTGGGCCAGCGGTCTTCAAGTCTCAAAGCGATGTTCTGGCCGTCCATGAAGATACCGTTGCGGTAATGGCCGCCGGCATTATCTCTGAAATGGAAGGCGCCCTTGTCATTAGTGTTGGAGGCTGGGGAAGCCATGATGCCGGACCCAAGATAGGTCACGTTGGAAATCCACGGAATCGTGAACGGTGTGGCGTCAATCGGATTTACGCCGCCGTCATGTTCGCCGCCCATGTTACCATAATTCGGGTGCTTGATACAGAACCAGAACTGACCTTTGCCGCGGTAACCTTCGTCATAATCGAAATTGTCGTCATCGTTGAAGAAGGAAACAAGGTATTTGCAATTGACGGTGCCGCCGAACCATTCGAACCCGTCATCGAGGTTGTTGTAGACTTCGACATGGTGGATAGTGGTGCCACGGCCGATGGAGGCCATGGTCAGACCGTTGATTTCATTGTTGGCGCCGAT
>CAZHVC010000311.1:0-2926 GCA_964535765.1 uncultured Ignavibacteria bacterium
TGCAGGCGGCGTGGCCACCTCCGGATTGGAGATGTCGCAGAACAGCATGCGCATGAGCTGGAGCCGCGAGGAAGTCGATCAGAAGCTGCACGGCATCATGAAGAGTATCCACAAGACATGCGTGGAAACCGCCAAAGAATACGGCTCCCCCGGCAACTACGTCGTCGGCGCCAATATCGGCGGGTTCCTAAAAGTGGCGAATGCGATGATGGATCTCGGGGTTGTGTAGGCGACAACCTCCACCGGACGGCAAAACCAAAAAACGATCCCTCCCGGGGTCGTTTTTTGGTTGATTGTCGATTCATCACGGCCACTTTTCACCGTCAAGACAAGACATCTCCCCCTCGGTCTTTCAGTCCAGCTGTGGAACTGCAGATTAAACCACTTCATCGGATAATAAAACGGCAGGGATCTTTTGCAGATCCCTGCCGTATCTTTGTCGCCCTTTTGAGGGAGTCGATTTAAGGACCGGTTACCTCGAGGATTCGATCTCCCGGAACGGCGATGGTCTTATTATGGGCGGCGGGAAGAAATGGCAATAGCTCAAGGTGGCGTTCCCCTTGAAATAAGCCACCAACCTGGTTATGTCCGAACCTCTGAATTCGCAGTTGCCGTTGACGTCGCCGGCCACATACAGGTAACCGCCGGTCGAATCGAGGTAGCAGCTGTCGGGCGGCGGGCCGCCGATTCCCTTGAAATAGCGCACGCCGAATGTAACATCGCCGCCGATACGGTTGCCGTCGCCGTTGATATCGCCCGGCAGATACTCGCAGGGGGCGCCGCCGCCGCAATCATAGCCGGTGTTCAAATCGGCGTCGGAACGCGGCACCAGTCTCCAGGCGCCGCGACGCCAGCGGACCACGCCGGTAATGCCGGCCACGGTGCTGCCGGTAGTGGGAACAGTGTAACTGCGATGGGTCGCTTCACCTTCGATAGAGATCGTATCGCCGGTGGTAAGCGAGAAAAGATAGTGAGAATAGGCATCGGGAACGCCGGGAACCCCAACCAGCAGGGAATCACATAATTTGACCAGCGAACCTTCGAACCGTTCATTGTTCAAGGCTGGAGCATTATAGCGGAAATCGCCGGCATTCGTCGTTTGATAGCTCGGCGCAGGACTGCTTCCCTGGCCCACCAGATATACATTTCGATAAGTACCAAGGTAATCGAGCTCGGTCTCGCCGAAATATTCGCGCACTTGAGCCGTTACTACGGCCGTATCGCCGATCGCAGGCCAGTAACTCCCGAGCCAGCTTTGCGGCGCCGGCATGTAAATCAAAACGCCGTTGAAGTAATCACCGCTGTTGTCGCGGATGTAGAAATTATTCGGGTAGTAAGACGACGTATCGGCGATAAAGACTCCTTTGACGGTAACGACCTCGTTCAGCATCGGGCTGGGGGCGGTGGAATCGAACGAATTCGGCGTTTGTATCATGCTGATCGGAGTGAACCCCTGCCAGAACCGCACACTGTCGGGATTGTTCATCGGAATGCCGGCCGAGTCGATCACGCCTTGCGTAATAAGCGTATCGCCGATTCCGTTCCCCAGCGTGCCGGTGGTCAGCAACACCCGACGGCGTGTCGTCGTATCCAACTCGGCCGCCGAAATGGAAATACCGCTCTTGAGCTGATAGTTGCCGGGGATTTCAGCCGAGGCTTCCTGCATCGCCCTATCGAACAGCGCCATGACATGGTTGTTGTCGATCGACCAGGCGCTCACCAGATTGGCCTGGGGAATGACCAGCGGCACATAGTCGGAGGCTTTGCGCGGCAAGAGCATATATTCGTTGTCGTAACCGCTGCGGCCTTCCCATTTAATCACCCCGACCAGCGATAGATAACGCGCCCCCTGCGACGGCGCCGGATTGGGTTGATCGGCGCCATAAACCCAGAGATCGTTGTCAATTGGAATGGAATCCGTGGTCGAAGTGTCCTTGATCCACCATTTGCCGGTTATCGGGCTGCCGGAAAGCACGGTAACGCTGTCGATTTTTACCAGTATGTTTTCGAACGCTTCGGCGCCGAAATTGCAGCCGTTGATAAGATCGATAACCCTGACATCGGTCGTCTCGGGAAGCGGCTGGCCGCTGGCCAAGATCGTATAGCTCACCAGACTGTCGATCTCCGTCCAGCCGTAATACTCTTTCACCCTGCCGGTCAATTCGATTTTGTCGCCGATGGCCGGATGAACAGTATCGGTTCCGGCGGTGAAATCATAAACGTAAATACCAGTCCAGGTCGCCCCGCCGCCGGGATTGTAATCGTCCTGCACGTAGAAACCATGGATATAGGGGAATGATGTATCCTGAGCGACCGCCGTCACGATTCCGCAGATATTCACCAGATTCCCTTCCTCGGGGGAAATGAAACAGGATGAATCGGTCCCCTGATTGAAAGTGAACTCGATATTGTAAATGCTGTCGGCCGGGGTGCAGCTATCGGAAGCCGGAACGACGTCGGAGGCAAATCTCGGATTCACGCTGTATGAGCCATGGGAGTAGCTGACATGGCCCACTATGCGGGTATATTCCTGGCCCAATACGAGGGGAGCCGGCTGGTCGCCGCCGAGGCGGTAATCATCGTCATCGACGGCGCAGGAATCGGTGGCCCCGGGCGTCTTCACCCAGGCCACGCCGAACGAATCGGGGGGCACGACGCAAACTGCGTTCAGCAATTTGACCAGCATTCCTTCAAAGGCTTCGGCTGTCGGGTTACAGGCGGATTGAATCTGGTCGGATGTCACCTGCGTGGTACAGATCGGATTGCCGCTGGAAATAAGCGAAACCGATTGCACGCTGCCGATTTCCGTCATCCCGTAATATTCGTTCACCACCCCGCGGACCTTCACTTTCTGGCCAATTAAGGGCGTATAGGTGTTTTGATAAACGAATATTCCCCGCCAGAGGGCGCTGTCGCTATCCTGAAT
>CAZHVC010000312.1:0-2912 GCA_964535765.1 uncultured Ignavibacteria bacterium
ATAATCAAACGCTCCTTCGGCAAGGCCTTCTTCCCCCTCATCCTCGGCGCGGTGGCCGGTCAACAGAATAATTTTCAGGGACGGCTTGATCTTCT
Source organism: uncultured Ignavibacteria bacterium (assembly GCA_964535765.1). Classification (GTDB taxonomy): domain Bacteria; phylum Zixibacteria; class MSB-5A5; order UBA10806; family 4484-95; genus JBBIRK01. The sequence continues at coordinate 96 of CAZHVC010000312.1, forward strand.
TAAGCCGTCTCAAAGTTTCTATGCCGTTAATTTCAGGCATCTTAACGTCTATCACGGCCACGTCGAATTCTTGAACCAAGGCCTTGGCGATGGCCTCGTTTCCGCCCAATACTCCCACCGCCTCATACCCCCGGAACCGAAGACGTTCGACGAGAATGGAAACCAACTCTTCTTCATCATCGACTATCAGGACTCGAATTTTCGCCATATCATCCTCGAGGTTGGAATCTGGAAACGGGCAATGTAACAATAAAGGTCGTCCCTTCGCCCAGATTGCTTTCCACCTTGATCTCGCCGCCAAGTTTTTCCACGATACCATAGGTTATGGAAAGGCCAAGACCCGTTCCGTGGGCTTTCTTGGTTGTGAAAAACGGTTCGAAAATGCGTTCCAGATCTTCTTTCGCGATTCCAGGACCGTTATCCCGCACCAGACAATCGATTCTGCCGTCCGGACGAAGTCTTCCGCTTATTTCGATTTGCCCCCCGTCTTTGACCGCCTCGATGGCGTTCGTCACAATGTTCAGAAATACCTGTTGGAGTTGGCCTCGATCGCTTTCGATGTCCGGAAGATCGGGGCTGAAATCGTAGGAAATCGTTATATTCCTGTGAAGGGCTTCCTTGCCGAGAAAGCTCAATACCTCATCGATCAATTCCTTCAAATTTATAAGCTCTATCTGGGGATCCATTCTTTTGGCAAAACCCAAAAGCCGATGGGTGATTTTGCTGACCCTGTCCACCGAGGCGACGATCGAATTGACATATTTGGCGATCTTATCCCTCTGGGGGAAATTGTCGGTTACCGTAAGTATATCGCGGATCATACCGGCGTTTTCGTTTATGATGGCCATCGGGTTGTTTATTTCATGCGCCACTCCGGCGGCAACCCGTCCAATGGATGCCATTTTATTCGTATACTCTATTTCATGCAGCATTTTCGTTCGTTTCAAATCAGCGTCGCGGATGCGCCCCACCATATGATAGGCACCCCAGATGATCACCCCCAAGACGACAACCACGCTTGCCAGAAGAAACCAAATGAGCTGCATTCTAATCGATAGCCAGTTTTCCATATATGACGACAGCTGTACGGTTTCGATCAAGATGAAAGGCGACTCTTCGACAAAAGCATACCCCATCAAAAGCTTCTTTGCCCCATAAGTGGACTCTATCACCTCGGTTTTGGGGCTGTAGGGGGGAATCGCCAGCGGGATAGTATCGAGCACCTTGCCGAAAAAATGCGACGGCGTTTGCAAAACCCCGTATTTGTTTATCAGAAACGCATCGCTGCTGGGGCGAAGGTTCTGAGAAAGAATATCCCGATAGAGCATATCGCTGTCCAACGTGGCCCGCAATATATAGAATGCACGATCACCTCGATCGTGCATTATGGCGATGACAAAGTGGGGAAAACCGCGATAACCCATGAACACGTCGCTGACGTAAACCCCTCTTAGGCATACCTCGTGAAACCAATCTTGTTCTTTATAGTTTTTACCCTCAAGCGAGTAAGGACCGACATACGAAACCTGGTTCCCGCTGGAATCTATCAATCCTATATCTATAAAACCGCCGAAAGCCGTTTTCAGATTTCCCAGCAAAGCGGCCAGTTTGTCATGGTTGCTCAAATCCTCGTAACCGGAGCCTCTTATCACAAAATCGAGCGCTGAGCGCCTCGTGGATATGAATGATTGCAACGCCTGGCGAGTATTCGAGGTTTGTCTGGTGACAGGAAAAACCATATCGGCCCGCATCGCCTTTTGATACTGAAAATAATTCACCACGGTCATTATGATAAGAGGCGCTAAGGCGACTATCGACATCAGGATTATGGAAAACCTTCTCAGACGTCGGTAGCGGAAACCATGAGAATCCGGCTTGACACCCTGTGCCCCTTGCCGGATGTCATCGGGCATGCTATTCTTTTCTTTGGAAACCTTGGAGTTCTTCATGCCGATCATTTCCGCCGGGTCCGACAGCCCGCCCATAATTTTAGTCGGGGTCCGTATCGATTCGGACCCTGGTATCCCGTCACGACTCGGCCTTTTTGGCCAGGCTGACTTTGGCGTAGGCCTTTTTCATCGTTTCCGAAAGCAATTCGATATCGACCGGCTTTTCCAAATAAGCAAAAGCCCCGAGTTCGGCAGCCAATTGTCGCTCTTTCTCCGAACCATGGCCGGTCAGGATTATGACCTCGGTTCCCGGATGGATTTTCTTTATCCGACGCAACACTTCGATACCATCGATTCCCGGCATCTTAAGATCCAAAACCATAACCTCGGGCTGGTCCTTGCGGGCGAATTCGAGGGCCTGCTCGCCGTCGTAGGCGATCGATGTTTCTATTTTTCTGCGTTGGAGCCGTTCGGACAAAGTCTGGACGAATTCGCGCTCATCGTCAACCAGCAAAACCTTCTTGGGGACTTCGAAATCGACAGGCGGCCATATCGAGGGAATTTTCAAGTCCCGACTGATCTTGAACTCGACCGACCTGACTCCATCGACCGTTTCTGCCAACCGAGCGAGTTTGTTCTTGTAGTTTTCCAGTCTCAGCACGCTCTTCTTCAAAGTTATCGTCACCCGGCCGGCGGCTGATTCGACATCAACGTCATGTTTCTTCTCTGCCAGCGCAAGTTTCACCCTCATCGAAAGTTGATAGTCCGCCGCCGCCGCTCGTGACTCTTCGGTCATCCTCACGGAATCGTTCTTGCTGTATTCCAATATCAAGCCGGCGGCCTTTTCGACTGAGGAGGAGTTCAAGGGGATCAAAACGTCGTAGGCAGCTTTATCCCAGGGATCCCTCCCCAGGGAGTTCTGGGCGAA
>CAZHVC010000313.1:0-2887 GCA_964535765.1 uncultured Ignavibacteria bacterium
CCACAACTACGGGCGTCAATCCGCCATCAGTGCTCACAACACCTAGTTCCCGCAACCGTCTGACGGTTTTCAGAATTAAATTGATTTAATCGATATCAAAATATAACCGGCCGGTGAATTGTCAAGTATTTTAATGCAACATCTCGGATGCTTTTCGTGTTTCAGATTTGAATACTTGACAAATTCGGTAATCGGCCTATCCTATTCTGCGGGATATGCAAGGCCGGTTTTGACTCGCTTGTTTCGGCCAGTGGAATTCGCCGCCGAAAAAAATCTTTGGCCCTTTCAGGAGTCGTAAGGAGGATTCGATGCGGGTCGCATTTGCGTCACTTTTATTTGCTTTCTGCCTTAGTTTAAGTGCGACTGGTGGTCTGCTGCTTCTCAACGAAAACGGAAATTATTGCCATCCCACCCGACTATCGTTTGCCCGGACGGAGCTTGAATTGAGTCTTGGACAAATCGAAATCGCGGCGGACGATGCCGGAGCGCGATTGATTCTACCTGAAATCGACGGGCTTACAATAGGTCAGGTTTCCGGCCCTCGGGGAACGGTTCTGCCGGTTTACAATCTTCTTTTGGCGGTGCCTCAAGACGATCGCCTCAATGTCAATGTCGAGGAAAATGAATTCATTGATTTTCCGGGAAACTTGCTTGCTCCTGCGACCGCCGAGGATTTGGAGTGGGTGAACTCGAACATAGAAGGAGATGGTTTTTATCCTGGCGGGCTTGTTGCTTTCGAGAAAGCGGGGCAGTTGAGGGATCTGGTTTTGGCCAGACTGACCATATATCCGGTCCAATACGACTTACAAAAGCAGACAATCAGAGTCAACCATAAATTGAGAATCGACGCCGTTCACCATGGAAACGGACTTCTACACAACGGTGACAGATTAAGCGAAGCGTTTCTGCCGCTTTATCGATCCTTAATATTCAATTCATCATTGTTGAATGCGTATTCCGTCGGGCGCGGCGAATACTGGGTGCTTTCGCACGGCAATTTCATTTCAGCCGCCGGGCAATTGGCCGATTGGAAAAAAGCCAAAGGCTTTTCGGTGAGGATAATTTCGCTTTCCGACATCGGCTCTAATCCCAGCTCCTCGCAGATAAGGACGTATCTATTGAATATGTACAACAACGCCGTCGTGAAACCCGATTATATATGTCTTGTCGGCGATGTTGATATGTCGGGAAGCAACGGGCTGGCGACTTATACATATACCAATCCTTACGGTTTCGGAACCATAGTCTCCGATAATTTTTATACTTTTCTGAGTGGTTCGGATTATTTTCCGGAGGTGTTGATCGGGCGCATTTCGGTCGATTATGCCAATGAGTTGACGCAGTACCTTGCCAAACACGCCGGTTATGAGCGCTTTCCGCCCATGGGAGATCTCGATTTTTACCGTCGGGCGACGGTTATTTCAGGCGGCGAAAACAATTATTTTTTCACGCCGCGTTTGACCAAGCTCTGGTGCCGCGAGATGATGCTTGATCATGGTTTCAGAACGGTCGATACCATATTCGCCACCGATTATTATGAGCCGCCGCCGAGTACGGTCACCAGCGCTCTGTCAAGAGGGATGGCGTTCATCAACTATCGCGGTTACGGCACCCCCGACGGCTGGACATCGCCCTATTATACTTCGTCATATTTGAATCAGATTACCAATGCCCCATATTTCGGCGTCATGCATTCGATTGTCTGCGGAACCGGCGATTATAATGACGTCGTTTCGTCGTGTTTCGGCGAAACCTGGATCAGAATGAACAATAAGGGCGGTCCCGGATTTATCGGCAATTCCAATCACGACGCCCATACGAAATGGACCAACGCCATCGATCACGGCATCTATTGGGGCCTGTTTATGGCCGGGGCCACCACTCTTGCTCAATCGCAATTGGCGGGAAAAATGAATCTGTTCCTCTCTTTTCCCGAAAGCACCGCTCCGGGCGGCCAGGTCGAACTCTACTTCAATAGCTACAACGTTCTTGGCGACCCCGAACTTAATTGCTGGATCGCTCCGCCATCCAACATCGTGGTCTCTTATCCTGAATCAATCGGCATCGGTCCCGCCGGCATCGAGGTGGTCGTCGGCGACGACCAAGGCGCCCCGATAGAAAGCGCCTACGTCTGTCTCTGGAAAGATTCGGTGATCCATCTGCTGGAAAAAACCGACGGTGAGGGGCGGGCCTTTTTTGTAGTCAACCCAAACTCCGTCGGGCAGATTGCGGTCACGGTAACCGGTCGGGGGGTGAAGCCCTATGAGGGAACAATATATATCAACGAAAGGCCGGTGTACTGTAATATTTCCTCGTATTCAATCGACGACGACAGTATCGGTGGGACAGCCGGTGACGGCAACGGCTCGGCCAATCCCGGGGAATTGATCGGCATCGTTCCCGTTGTTCGTAATTTCGGCAACGGCATGACAGCCACCGGTGTGGCCTCCGTAATCTCATCCGTTTCGCCGTATGTTCAAATTATATCCGATTCGGTCTGGTTCGGCGCCGTCGCTGCGGGCGATTCGGCGATCGCCGCCGAGCCTTATCTGATTCGAATAGGCTGGGATGCGCCCGATGGTTACCCATTGCCGCTGCAATTTACGATCACTGCCGATGGCGGCTATAACTGGCTTAATTTTCTGGAAATTCCGGTGACGGCTCCGTCAATCGTGATCAATTCGTTCCAGGTTTTGGGCGGCAACGAAAACGGTCTTCTGGACCCGGGCGAATCGGTATATTTGAAAATGGAGCTGGCCAATATCGGTCATCGCCCGATGCGAGAGTCCCGGGGGATACTCCGCTGCTCCGATTCGCTGATAACGATCCAGGATTCGGTCGGCACTTTCGGGGCAATTGATACCAATGCTGTGGGCGACAACAATGC
>CAZHVC010000314.1:0-2846 GCA_964535765.1 uncultured Ignavibacteria bacterium
CACCTCCCGCGGGCCGACCGCTCTGTCCCTGCGCCGCCACGCCGAACAGCCCGGCCAAATGGTCGCCCAATCTAACTTAAAAGACGGGGATTGTCAATATCATGCCCGCAGAATCGGCCCAAACATGGACAAATGGCAATAAAAACCAAAAAAGTGAAAAACAATTGCCGCCGACCATACATAAAATTCAGTATAACGCCATTCGTGGTTCAATTTTTGCTTTGAAAACGGAATTTTGGTGATATATTAAAACAGTCCCCAGGAGCAACCGGCGAATAATATAAAGCCGCCCCTGAGGGCAGCCGATAATATATGAGAGGGAAGACAATCTGTTGAAAAGCTGCATCTTATGGTAGAACTAAAACTTACGCCATCGCTGAGCCAACGGCCCGACCTGATAATCCAGCCCGGGCTCATCCAATCGCTCAAGCTGTTGATGGAACCTATCCTGAACCTCGAAATGATCGTCCGCCAGCGGTTGTCGGAAAACCCTTTGCTTGAGGAAGTCGAGCAACAGGATTCAGCTGAGGAGATTGCCGGGCCGCCCGAAGAACCCGCCCGGGCCAAGGATCAGACTATCGAGCGGATCGATTGGCAGGAGTTTTTAGGCGAGGACCATGAGTATTTGAAAGACGGCGGCTATCGAGATTATTCGGTCGCTTCCGATGAAGACCTCCCCGAAACGATTTCGGTGGCCGAGAAAACCATGTTCGATTACCTCATGGAACAACTCGGCTTCACCCGCCTGTCGGATAAACAAAAAGAGATCGGCTCCTACATTATCGGCAATATCGACGAGGCGGGATTCCTGACCGTATCGGTTGAGGAGATGGCAACCGAATTGAAAGTCGAGGCCAAAGAAATCGCCGAAGTGCTGGCGGTGATCAAGAAATTCGATCCCACGGGGGTCGGCTCACGCGATCTGCGCGAATGCCTTCTGGCCCAGCTGGACGAACAGGGTTACAATGGCTCCTTGGCTTGGATAATCGTGGACAAACACCTGAAGGATCTCGAAAATAAAAGCATCACCCAGTTGGCGCGCATCCTCGACACCCAACCCGAGAAAGTCGACCAGGCGGTCAAGATAATCCGCAGCCTGTCGCCTTATCCGGCGGCGGGAAGATTTTCGCGGCCGGCCGTGCCGATCGTTCCCGACCTGATAGTCGAAAAAATCGGCGACGAATTCGTAATCTACCACAACGACAAAAATCTGCCCCAGCTTCGGATCAATCAATCCTATAAAAACCTCATCCGCCGCGGTTCGAATTCGAGCGATTCGACCAAACAGTATATCAAGGAAAAACTCGAACAGGCTCGCTGGCTGATCAACGCAATCAACCAGCGCCGCACCACTATGGTAAACGTCATGACGGCGATCGTCGAGGAACAAAAGGAATTTTTCGAGCATGGCGAATCGCATCTCAAGCCTTTGACTATGGAACAGATAGCCGACAAAGTGGGGATGAATGTGGCCACTATTTCGCGGGTCGCCAATGGCAAATATGTGCAAACGCCTCTCGGGATGTACGAAATCAAATATTTTTTCAATACCGGGGTGGCCACCCAGAGCGGCGAGGACCTCCCCAAGCGGGTGGTGAAAGCGAAAATCGAAGAGATTATCAAGGGGGAAAACCCGGCCACTCCGTATTCGGATCAGGAAATAGCCCGTTTGCTCGGCAAACAAGGGATTATGTTGGCCCGGCGCACGGTGACCAAATACCGCGAAGAGCTGGGGATAAAAGCCGCCCGCTACCGCAAAGAGGTCCCCAGAGGTTAAGCGATGTCCGACATTTATATTTCCTCAGCCTCGCGGATGAGTAGTCGTTAAGGCCCGACGGGGGAGAGCTTTCGGCCATCCGCCGGCGGGACGGCACCCCAAATTTATCTTGCCGCAGTTGCCTGTTAGCCGTATAATCTTTCGATCATGAGAACTGAAAGAATTCGGCCGTCGGACTTAAGGGATTCGATTAGGAAAATGTTAAATCAACCGCCGATCATCCGCCCAATCATTGCCCCTTATTAGCTCTGGCGGAAAGAACAGCGGCAATGGCTCCATGTTCCAAAATATAAATCCGAGAAAATATAAAAAAGATGCCGGCCTGATCGTGGATTATCGAAACTGCAAAAGCCCCCTTTCGTTCGGGCATATTGCAGGCCCCTCAGGAAAGGAGTTGCCATGAAAGTAACGGTTACCGCAAGGCATTTTGAACTTACCGAAAATCTCAACAAATATGCGATCGACGAAATAAACAGATTGGAACGATATTTCGATCATATAATCGAAGCTCACCTGACGATGTCGATAGAAAAAAACCGGCAAATTGCCGACTTATCGGTCAAAGTTTACGGCACGGTCCTGACAAGCAAGGCCAAGACCTACGATATGTATATCGCCATCGAACAGGTCGTATCCAAAATGGAGACGCAGATTAAGAAATACAAGGCAAAACTCAAAGAGAAGAAGGGTGCCCGGCGCGAGCCGCCCAAGTCAAGACCGGTCAAAACGGTGGGTATCGATGAGGAACTGTCCGAGTTGTAATATATGAACGGTATCAGCGTAGAGCAGATATTAAAGGAAAAAAGCCGATTTCTGGAGCTGTATGCCCTGAACGGCGGCGCTTGCCTGCAACGAATAATACCCAACAATCAGATTCAGCGGCCGGGACTGGCCCTGGCCGGCTATCTGGACAGATTCTCATACTGGCGCACCCAGGTTTTCGGCAAAACCGAAATTTCCTATTTGGAAAGCCTGACGGCCGCCCAACTTAAAGAAACGCTCAACCGTTTTTTTTCGTTCGACATCCCCTTGGTAATCATATCCAAAGCTCAAAAGCCCCCGGACCTGC
>CAZHVC010000315.1:0-2843 GCA_964535765.1 uncultured Ignavibacteria bacterium
ATCGATATTTTCGGAATCTTCGGCGACCGTCTGTTTGAATCGAATGAAAGCGGTCTGGTCGTCGTTTTCCACCATGGCTTTCAAGCCCTCTATATAGCTGAGCGAATATCGACTCGAATCGCGGGGCTTTCTTCGATCAATGGCAAAATACAACACGATGAAGGCAAGCAAAGCGAATATTATGATCAACCAATATGCGGATAACAGGGAACCGATCACGCCTTTTCTCCGATTTTGTCATCGGGTTCATCGAGAGGCATATTCCGCAAGGCGGTCAGTTCCTCCGACAATATTTTGATCTTTTTTTTCTGCTCGGCTATTTTGGCCGATTGCCGGAAATACAAAACCACCGTCAAAGCGAACTAGAACACGATTCCGACGCAGAAGGCAATGAACAGGGCAAGAATCAGCGGTACGTCCGGATAGGTTTTGGCGCCGATATTAATGACGACACGCTGGTATGAATTCCCGATGGTGAATCCGAGAATGGCGATTATGATTATGGCGGCGAACGCATATCTGATTATCCACATGATTCCTCCCGCATCAGGTTCGAATCATAGCAATTTATCCGCCCGAGGTCAATAAATTTCAAGACCGGGGCCGGCAATCGCGGGGGATGTGGGAAAATCATTTCCCGGCGGTTACAAACGCGAGCGAGCCCAATATTTTGGCGAATTCATCCTTGTTGCCGGGATAAAATTCGCGTTCGGCGAAAGCCTGGATTACGAAAAGATTTTCACCCAAGCGAAAAACGTAAATCTCGTGTACATCATACTCGTTGCGGGCGATCAATCCGCCATACTGCCGATATTTGGGATCGAAAGGATCGACTTGTAATTCTCTGGTGTAGTTTCTGCGGAAAATGGCCTGCAAGCATTTGATTCCGGCGATCTCCATTTCCTGAGTCGACAAGTGCTCGCCGGACAACAACAGCTCAAGCTGATTGACAATCCGATCCTCCGATTTATGGGACTGCACGGATCGCTTTATTTCCTCGACGAATCCGGCGGGCGAAATCGTATCCGGCCGCGAAAACAAGCGGATTTCCGGAATCGTAAAATCTCCGCCGAGATCTTTCACCTCACGATTGACCTCGTAGTTTTTCTTGATGAGCATCGCCCTCATCAACGATGGCTCGTCGAACGTCTTCACCCGCCAGTTCTTGGGGATCTGCAACGAATAACCAAACAGGGAATCCGTCAATATGCCGTCTTTGAATTCGGCGCTCTTCTGTTTGGCCGATGCCATCGATGTCAGAAACGACAGCAGCAAAACGATCAAAATCCTCAATGCCGACATTCTCGATCACCCTTCCTTAATGTTTTTTATCGTACCAAACGTTAACCACCCACCTATTATTACGGCCGATAATAAAATTGTTTCGAATTATTGCTTCGCCTTCAGGGTCTGGCGGCCGGGCCAAAGAAACTTCATTCCCACCCCGATATAGCTGATTCCCGAAGTCGCTATGGCCGCACAAGTGAATATGACCGCCGCCTCATACAGCGCTTGAATCTTGAATATGAATACGATCAGGGCCGCCGCAATCACAAAAACGGCTATCCTGCCGATTCGATTCGAAATCGGTATCACCCCGCGTTTACGTATGATCAGTATGCCTACGGCAAGAATCGCAAGGTCGCGCAGAACGACGGCCAAAAACAACAATACCGGCATCTCCAAATAGATTGTCGAGGCCAGCGAGGCTGAAAAAACGCAAAGTTTATCGGCTATCGGGTCAAGCAGCTTTCCGGCGCTGCTGACACCGCCCAGTCGGCGCGCCAGAAACCCGTCAAGGTAGTCGGTGATTATCGCTCCGACCGCAAGGATTGCGAGGATTTCGAGCGATTGAGCTTTTATCGCAAGAAATATGAATGGAGCAAGAGCGATACGGATTATCGACAGCAGATTGGGGATCTGTCGGCTATTCATATTTGGCTGCCGCCTTCTTCAAGCAAGGCAGCAGCACCTTTAAGCGAGATCTCGCTGATTTTTTCTCCCGAAAGAAGTCTGGCTATCTCAACGATTCGCTCGTTTTCGTCAAGCAGTTTTATTCTGGTGACCGATCTGCCCTTGGTCTTTCCCTTGAAAACCTTGAAATGGGTTTCCCCCCTGCTGGCGATCTGTTGAAGGTGGGTGACGCAGATTACCTGTCGGTCCTGAGCCAATTTCCGGAGTTTTCTGGCAACGCTCGAGGCCACCTCTCCGGAAATTCCCGAATCGATTTCGTCGAACACCAAGGTCTCGACCGGGTAAGCCCGGCTCAACGACGAGCAAAGCGCCAACAATATTCGTGATAGTTCCCCACCCGAGGCGGTGGCGGCCAGCGGTTTGAGCCCTTCGCCCGGATTGGCGCAAATCAGAAACTCGACGTAATCGACGCCACCAGAATCGCCGGCGAATCGCCTGTCATCGATCAAGAAATCGCCCTCGGAATCCTCCTGCTGGAATATCTTCACCTTGAATTCGCAGCCGGCCATGGACAATTCGGCCAAGTTGCGGGCGGTTTCTTGCTCAAGCCTTTCGGCAGCGATCCGCCTTTCGGCCGACAGTTGCGCCGCCAGAGCCGACATCGATCGGCGGGCGGAGTCAAGGCGCTTCTCGATTTCCCTTAGGTTGCCCGCCAAATCATTCAGTTCGTTGAGCCGCGCCGCCGCCTGGTTTCTGAATTCGCCTATCTCTCCGATTGTCCCGCCGTATTTGCGTTTGAGCTTTTTTATCAGCGCCAGCCTTTCCTCGACTATTTCCAGACGTTCGGGGTCCGGCTCACAGGTCTTCTCGATTCGGCTCAGGCCGTTATCGAATTCCTCCAATTCATAAGACTGTTTCTCGAGTTCGGC
>CAZHVC010000316.1:0-2828 GCA_964535765.1 uncultured Ignavibacteria bacterium
ATCTTTGTTCGTTGCTGATTCCGCTGGGGTATTTTCTATTCAACCCGAGGCAGGTTGTGTCTATATTAGCGGGTCTGCTGATTTTAAGTCTCCTTTTCGATCTGCTTCGATTTTTCGGCAACGACTCGATCAAAAAATTCATGGGCGTCAATTTCGGTTTCATGTTGCGCCCGCGGGAGACGAAGAGTTTTGCCGGCTCCACCACGATTCTTTTGGCCGGTCTCCTCGTGTTTCTCTTTTATGACAGACGGGTTGCGGCGGCGGCCATGGTCATTATCGTGATCGGCGATGTGGCCGCGGCGTTAATCGGACGCACAATCGGCAGATTCAAAATCCATTATAAATCGCTCGAGGGAACCCTGGCTTTCCTCGCGTTCACCTCGATAGCCATAAAAATCGTGCCCGGACTGAACTGGAAAATAACCATCGCCGGGATAATCGCCGGGGCGATCACAGAGCTTCTGCCTCTGCCGATCGACGATAATATTTCCGTTCCGCTTGTCGCCGGCGGTATCATGCAATTGGTGCTGAATCAGCAATTGATGTACCTGTGAAATAGCCGGGGCCGAAAACCGGTTGGCGGACTGAATCAGCCGGAAAGTTAAAGCCCCGGCCGGGCTGAATTACCGCGGAACAAAATCTCGAATACGGAATAGTTAAGTTTATGACCAGCCCGATCGCCGGGCATGAAATCGGCTCAGGCGGACGCAAACCGCACTTCGGAAAGCGGCCAATCGCCGCAAGCACACGGGAGGCATGATGCACAAAGGAACCGTCAAGTGGTTCAACGACCTGAAAGGGTACGGTTTCATCACCTCAAGAGATATCCCGCATGAATTGTATGTAAGGTTCACCGAAATATGCGCCAGCGGCTATCGCACGCTCAAAAAGGGCGATGATGTAATTTTCGAGGTTGACAGGATCGATAGAAACAGAGCGATCAACGTCATGAAAATCTGTTGAGTTCAGGCGCTATCCCCCGATCAGCGATGCCGTCTTATCACCTTTTTTGTTTTAGGATAACGATTTGTCAAAAATCATCGACTTGAGATCCGATACGGTGACCAAGCCGTCGCCGCAGATGCGGGCCGTCATGGCGGCCGCCGAAGTCGGTGATGACGTCTTCGGCGATGATCCGACCGGCAAGGCGCTCGAAAGGGAAACGGCGAAGATTCTGGGAAAGGAAGCCGCTCTCTTCGTTCCCTCGGGAACCATGGCCAATCAGGTGTCACTGCGGACGCTTTGCCGACCGGGGGACGAGGTAATCTGCGAACGGCTGGCGCATATTGTCAATGATGAGGCGGGCGCGGCCGCCGCGCTTTCGGGGATTATGCTGATGCCTCTCGACGGCCTGCGCGGACAGATCCCCGTCGAAAAAGTCGCAGCGGCGGTAAGGCCGGCCGATATTCATGCTCCCCGAACCGGCCTGATCGCTCTCGAAAATACTCATAATCGTCATGGGGGAGCAGTCTTAAGCCTTGAGTATTTGGGCGAAATCAGCAAAGTGGCCGATAGCTACTCCATCCCAATGTATCTCGACGGGGCACGGCTGTGGAATGCTGCGACGGCTTTGCAGATTGAGCCGGCAAGGCTTGCCCGGCCGTTTGCGATGGTTTCCGTCTGTTTTTCCAAAGGGCTCGGCGCCCCCATCGGTTCGGCTGTTTGCGGCACCCAAAAAGATATCGAAAAGGCCCGGCGCGTCCGCAAGATGCTGGGCGGCGGCATGCGCCAGGTGGGGATTATCGCCGCCGCCGCTCTCTATGCGCTTGAGCACAACCGCAGTCGGATCAGCGAAGACCACCGCCTTGCCAGGAAACTGGCCGAGGGACTGGCCGACATTCCGTCTATCAAGCTGGACCCGTCTGGCGTGCAGACGAATATCGTGATTTTCGATTTGGGCAAGCCGCCGGAGGCATTTATCGAGAGCTGTGCCAGACGCAACCTGTTGCTGGTGCGGTTCGGACGGCATCTGGTAAGGGCGGTGACCCATATCGACGTCGATGAATCCGATATCGATACCGCTATCGGGATTATTAACGAAGCCGTCAAATATAGCTGAAATTACGCTTATTTTCGGCCGATAATTATTTAGCCGGGGAAATATTAACTTATGAAAAAGACCTCAACCGTTTTCGATATCGCGGCAGCGGCGATCTGGCTGGCAAGCATGGCGTTGATCTATTTAAGCCATTTCCCCGCCACCGGCAACGTTCAACTTGCCGGTATCCAGGGAAGCGGGCAGCCACGCAGCGAGACCGAATACTGGTACGACGTGGCCATGAGCGGGCAGAAAATAGGTTATGCCATGAACTCCTTCAAACGCTCGTCGTTGGGCTGGATTTTCAAAGACTATTCCCTGCTGCGGCTGCCTATGGGAGGCATCACCCGCGAGGTCTTGATGGATTTCTATGCGGTGGTCGACACCGACTATTCCTTGAAAGACCTGACTTTCGGCATTTCGAGCGAGGAATATTCCACCAACGTTTACGGCCATTTCAAAGACGGCCGGATCGAATTGAAAATACAATCGGGCGATGAAACCAACGGCATTACGCTTGATTGCCCCGAGGGCGTTTATCTGCCCGGGACGATTCCCCTGATAATGGCAGACAAAGGGTTCCCCAAAGGCGATTTCACCCTGCCCTGTATCGATCCGGTAAGCTTGACGATATCGACTTTGAATCTGAAGGTTGGCGAGCGGGAAAAATTCGAGGTTGGCGGCAAAGAATACGATGGCTATAAAATTCAGGCGACCATCTCGGGAGTCACGGTTACTTCTTACGTCAGCACCGACGGCGCCGTCGTGAAAGAAATCGAGCCCGGCGGCA
>CAZHVC010000317.1:0-2820 GCA_964535765.1 uncultured Ignavibacteria bacterium
AGCGGCCCCTTGGCAACCGGCAATTACAGCGTGATTTGGGACGGTCGGGATAATAGCGGCGGCGCGGTAGCCAGCGGCATCTATTTCCTGAGGTTATACGCTGATAAGTCCACTGTCAGTCGCAAGATGGTATTGCTGAGATAGGCATTGTCCGGAGATAACCATCAAAAAAGCGGCCAAGTATAAAATCAGGGTGAAGAAACCGTATCGCCGGGCCTATCCGGATCCGATCCGCGGTAAAAAAGGCGGTTCGCTGGTTCTTAAAACCAAAAAAAGCGAATGGCCGGGTTGGGTTTGGGGTGAAAACAGTGCCGGCAAAGGAGGCTGGATTCCCGAAACATTCATAACCTCAAAGGCGGGAAAGGCGGTGTTTTTGAAAGATTACGACGCCGCCGAGTTGAGCGTCGATGAGTCTGAAATTTTGCTTGTTTTGGACGAATATTCGGGCTGGTTGCGGTGCAAAACAAAGTCGGGCCGAATCGGCTGGATTCCGGAGGATTGCGCGGAAAAACTATGAATGGCAGAGAGCGACTCAAGGAGCTGTTTTTGGCGAAAGCGGTGAAATTCGGCGATTTCACCCTATCGTCCGGACAAAAATCCAATTATTATATCAACGGTAAATACCTGGCTCTCGATTCCGAGGGTCTGGCGCTGATGGCTCAAATAATCCTCGACAAAATAGACGGTCGTCGAGTGGAGGCCGTCGGCGGCCTGACGCTGGGGGCTGATCCTATAATCGGGGCGGTGATCGCCTTCGCCCATCTCAGAGGAATAACCCTCGATGGCTTTATCGTGCGTAAGGAACCGAAAGGACACGGCACCCGCAGCCTTATCGAGGGACCTCTTAAAGACGGTGCCCGGGTGGCGATTATCGAAGACGTAACCACAACCGGAACTTCCGCCCTCAAAGCGGTTGAGGCGATCAGGCCGCTTGGCTGCGAAGTGGTGAAAATTATTTCGCTGGTCGATCGTCGTCAGGGGGCCGCCGAAAAATTCGCCGGTTTTGGCTATGAATTCGATCCGATCTTCACCAAGGAAGAGCTCGGGCTTTAGCTGAACAACGCGTCTTTGATTTCAGGTGCGCTTTCTCGCATCGGCGTTTGCGCTGCCAGTCCACAAACTACTCATGCGTATCCTATTAAGCAACTTGACAATTTCCGGCAGATGCTTAACTTGTGCTGAAGACCTCAACAAAGGAGATTCGATGTCAGGCCGTTTATTGTCGGTGATGGTGATCCTTTTGGTCGCCTATGGTGTATCTTATGCCGCGGAGTATTACTTGATTTCGCTTGATACAAACGAACAGTTGGAGGCTGACCAACTGGCGGCCTTTCCGGGGCAGTATTTCGGTAAAGCGGCCGGCACGGTTTATCTTGCCGGCGACCCGAATGCGATCGAATGGCTTGAAAGCCGCCAGCTGAAATACACCGCCAAAGATTTTCCTTATGAAGTCGGCTATCTTTATCTTTGCTATTTCCGCGGCGACAAAATGCCCGATTCGGCCGAAGCGATACTCGATCGGGGCGATAATTATGTACTGAGTTTGAGGCCGTTGCCGGAGGCGGTCTTTTGCCGCCGGCTGGCCATGCGCCGCCCGCCGCAGGCAAGGATTCCGAGCGAAACCGATTTGATTTTGACCTACGATCCGCGGATCGATTCCCTTATCGACGGAGTGAACCAGGATTCGTTGATTTATTATCTTAGCCGTCTGTCGGGCCAGACCGCCATCTATATCGACGGTCGTTACGACACTATCCGCACCCGCTATTCGGGGACCGAGGACAATGCCCTGGCCGCCCGTTACCTGAAGCTGCTGCTGGAAAGTTACGGCTACTCCGTCGAATATCATGGTTTCTATGGAGGCGGTCTGCGCAACGTGGCCGCTTTCAATAGTCAGCTGGCTTGGGCGGTCGCCGAAAACAATGAAGCGTTGCGCACCACCGACGGCGGAGCCAGCTGGACGGTGATGCCGACGGGTTCCGCAAACAGCTTATGGGGTGTCTCCAATGTCGGCAGCGATTCAATCTGGATTTCCGGCGACGGCGGAACAATCCGCTTTTCTTCTGACGGCGGAAACAGCTTCACCGGCCAGAACTCGGGGACAACCTATTTCCTTTTCGGCTCTTCGTTCATCGATTCACGCAAAGGTTGGGTGGTCGGAGACAACGGCACGATACGGCGCACGACCAACGGCGGAACATCGTGGACGGCGCAAACATCGGGAACCACCAGCAGGCTTTATGATGTCTTCTTCGTCGATTCCCTCTACGGCTGGGCGGTCGGCAGAAACGGTGTGATCCTGGCCACCACCAACGGGGGAACGAACTGGACGACTCAGGTTTCGAATACGAGCCAGCGTCTTTACGGAGTATATTTCCATAATCGTAATCTGGGATGGGTTGTCGGTTGGGATGGTGTAGTCCGCCGGACCACCAACGGCGGCAACAACTGGCTGACGGTCAATCTCGGCTCGACCATAGAGAAATATCAAGTCAGCTTCGCCGATTCGCTCCACGGCTGTATCGTAGGCTGGAACGGCGAGCGGTATGTCACCACCGACGCCGGAACGAGCTGGTCCCAGTTGCCGGCCGATATCGTCAGAGATTTATATGGGGTGGCGATGAAAGCGGATGGCACCGGATATGCTGTCGGAGCCGGAATTGTCTGCAAAACGACGGATTTCGGGCAAAGCTGGCAGGACCAGACCGGCGTCATACAATCGGCCTGGAAAAACGTTATCGCCACCAAGACGGGAACCCTTTATCCGAATCAACAGGTGATTTTATGCGGTCATATGGATTGCACCTCGGGTTCGCCGCA
>CAZHVC010000318.1:0-2817 GCA_964535765.1 uncultured Ignavibacteria bacterium
ACAGGCCGACGGTGCCGAAAGCTGAAACGACCTCGAACAGGCACTCCATCATCCAACCGCCGCCTTCCGCATGGGAAACACTCGAACTTTCGACGATCACCAGAATCATCGTAGCCGCGGTAATGACCATCACCGCCAACATAAATAAGGAAATCGCTTTGACGATCGAATCGGCATTGAACGACCGCCGGAATGCGTTGACCGACGTTTTGCCCCGAAGCCGGCTGTAAATAAGCAGTAATATAACAGCCATACTGGTGATCTTTATGCCGCCGCCGGTTGACCCTGGACAGACGCCGATAAACATGAGGATGATCGTAAAAAGCAGGCTCGATTCCGAAAAATTCGGCTGGGGAACGGTATTGAAGCCGGCTGTTCGGGGCGTCACCGACTGAAAAAAGGCATTGGCGATCTTCTCTGTTATCCCCATGCCGGCAAACGCCCCTTTTGATTCCAGAAACAGGTAAAATAAAGTTCCAGACAACAGCAGAATCGCCGTGCCAAGCAAGCTCAACTTGGTGTGAAGAGTCAGCGGTCGGCGGCGGTATTTTATGATTTTGGCGATAATTTCCCGTAACAGGGCGAATCCCATTCCGCCGACTATGATAGTGGCCGCTATGATCGCAATCACCGGAATATCGGTCCGATAACTTTCCAGGCTGTCCGGAAATATCGAAAAACCGGCGTTGCAAAACGCCGATACGGCGTGAAAAACCGCTGCGTAAATCGCCCTGTCGATCGGCATGTCATCGAAGAACTTGGCAAACAGAAGCAGGGCGCTGATAAGTTCGATAGACAAAGTTATGGTGATCACCGCCCGCAACAACGATTTGAACATTAGGCGGCCCGTGCTGTATGCCTGCCCCAATCCCAGCCTGTCGTTCAAGGGGATCTGAGATCCTAAAGACCAGAATAATCCCGTCGCCAACGTCATGACGCCGAGGCCGCCGATCTGGATCATTATCAAAATCACTATCTGACCAAAAGTGCTGAAATCGGTCGCCGTATTCACAACCGTCAATCCGGTGACACAGATTGCCGAAGTCGAGGTGAATAAGGCATCGATAAACCCTATCGCTCCCTCTTTGCCGCAGATTGGCAGAGATAAAACGATACCGCCGACAAAAATAGCGGCGGCAAAATAGAAAACTATCTTGCGGCCGGGATTTCGCCCGAAAATTTCCATGCTTAAATATATATCGGGAAAATAATCAATGATTATACTTCGGCATCGGCAGCCCCGATTTCCCCAGCAAGAAGCCCGGTTGAATTTCCTTGACAAAATTCAGCGGAATTCAAGAAGCCCGAGGAATTGCGTGGCGCCTTGCCTGTCGCCGAAATATGATTTCAAAACTTCTTGACCACCCGGGCATGGCGGAAAAACGCTAAATCGCTCGGCTGAAGCCGAATCGATGGCTCCGGAATCAGCGGGATCGGTCGATAGACGGCACTCGGAATGCTCGGCTCTCCTCGGGGAGATACCGGTCAACGACAATTACCGGCATGGGGCGCGGGTCCGGGCCCTTTGAAATATCTAACCATGAATGTGACGTCGGAACCGATAACCCGACAATCTCCGTTGGCATCGCCGGCCGGCAGCGGAACTGTTGGCGGATTGATTACGTTCAAATAACAAACAAGATGGGTGACGTCAGATGCCGGCAGCAGCCCGTTGCCGTTGGCGTCACCTGGCAAAACCGCGGGAGATTACCGCTTGACATGGCGACCGAATTTTTTATTTTAATATTACATTCAGCCAAGAAGTAAGAATGAAATAGGGAGATAACTCCATGAAAATAATTTTTACGGCGGCGCTGATACTATTCGCTGCCTATCAGATCGTTCCGGCGGTAAGTATTGCACCGGAGATAGTCGCCCGATTGCGGGCCTCCGGACAACTGGAAACGATCGTCGAGGCCGACAGGCTTGCTCGGCAAAACGGCGTCTGGGAGGCCAATCCGAATCCCTATCGCCCGAACGCCGCCACCGATGTCGATACCCTTCACTGCCTGATCATTCTGGTCGATTTCAGCGATATGCCCTATGAAAACGGTTTTCGCGCGGAGCCGTATCACTTCGATTCGCTGCTGTTTTCGGTGAACTTAAGCAATCCGGGCAGCATGACCGATTACTATCTCGACAACTCATACGGCGGGGCGCTGCTCATTGGGCAGGTCACCCGTTGGTACCGTATGCCCCAACCATACTCATATTATGTCAACGGACAGCGGGGATTCGGCACCTATCCCCGAAACGCCCAAAGACTGACCGAGGATGCCATCGCCGCGGCCGATCCCGACGTCAATTTCAACCTTTATGACAACGATGATGACGGCTATGTCGATGCTTTGTTCGTGGTCCATGCCGGCCCCGGCTACGAGGATACGGGAAACCTCAACTATATCCACTCGCACGCCTGGGTCATCAGCCAGCCGACTTGGGTGGACGATGTGATAGTCTATAATTATTCGATGGAACCCGAGGAGACCGGCTCTCATGCCTTGATTTCCATAGGCGTGTTCTGTCATGAATTCGGCCACGTCCTTGGTCTGCCGGATCTTTATGATTACGGCTATGATTCCGACGGCGTCGGGATGTGGTCGATAATGGCCTCCGGATCGTGGGGCGGCGGCGGCCGCCGGCCGGTTCATTTCGACGGCTGGAGCAAATTATATCTGGGATTCGTCAACCCGACAGTATTGCAGGGGAACCGGGAGAACGAACAGATTGCTGCGGTGGAATACTCGCCTGATATTTACGTGCTGTTCAGTCGCGGGCAGTACAGCAATCAGTACTTTCTGGTTGAAAACAGACAAC
>CAZHVC010000319.1:0-2793 GCA_964535765.1 uncultured Ignavibacteria bacterium
AGCCAAAATCGCCGCCGAATCCAAAACCACCGCAGAAACAAAAAAAGCGCATAGGGAACTTTATGGTATCCTGGCTGTCGGGGGGTTATTGCTGCTGTTTCGGTTGCTCAGCGACAGCGCCAACTTGCTCGGCGACGGCCCGCTGCGGATTCAGGAGATAGAGAAAAAAGGATTCTATCGATTTTTCATCGATACCGTCAGCGAGCCGCTTGATTATGCTATCCATCACCTGAGCTATAAGTACATTTTCAAGCCGATGGGCATGAACGCCGTCGATTGTTTCCGTTTTTGGAGCTATCTGGCGGGAGTACTGTATTTCTATGGGGTTTGGATTCTGGCTGAGAAATATCGCCGTTTCGGCGCCGAAAGATGGCTTGTCCTATGTTATATGTTTGGCTGGGGCGGGGTGATGATGTTTTTCGGATATGCCGAGAACTACGCCTTTGCGGCCGCTTTCTCGCTATTGACGATTGGTCGATTTATCGATTATTCCCAAACGGGGAAAGGATTGAATTTGGGGCTATTGTTTTTTCTGCTGGCCTTTTTCATGCATAATCTCGCCGTTGTTCTCTTACCCTTGATTTTGTATCAGGTCATAAAGCAGCCGCCGTCAAAAAAATTCACGACCAAGTCGGTCCCGGTCTTGATCACGTTGCTTGTCACAATAGGATATACGATTTTCAGCCAGATAAAAAAGGAAACTTCCAGTCTGCTTTTGTCCGGCGGTCGTTCCGATCCCGCATATACGGTTTTCAGCCTGCCGCATCTGATCGATCTTGCCAATCTATTGTTTCTGGTTCTGCCGGTATCGTTGCTCTTGTTGGGCTTTCAAAGGTTGAAGTCATCGGATGAAAAGCTCAAAGGAATGCGAATCGGCTTATGGCTATCGACTTTGTTCGCCGCCGCCTTGGTCATCTTGATCGATCCGCGACTCGGCATGGCCAAAGATTGGGATCTTTTCGCTCTTTTATTGCTGATTCCGCACATTTCTCTTTTTCTGGGAATCGATTGGTTTGATCGAAGCAAAAAATTCAAGTTGATCGTGGCCGTGCTGTCGCCGGCGCTGGTGTTGCCCTGGATTATTCTCAATTCGGATCTGGACGCTTCCCGGCAACGCTATTGGAATATCGCCGCACTTGACCCGGCCCGTGCCTGGTATAATTACGAAGTGCTCGGTGAGCATTATTATTATGCGAAAGATCTGCCGCTGGCCGAGAAAGCCTATGCTCTGGCTGTTACCTATAAAGACCATCCCCGGCTTTTTCTCTGGCTGGGGTACGTGCAGATGGAGCAGGGGAAATACCGGGAGGCCGAGGCCAGTTTCAAGGAGACACTTCGCCTGAAGCCGGACGACGTTTACGCCATGAATTATCTGGCCAACATAATGAACCGTCAGAAACGATATTTCGAGGCCCGGGAATATCTTCAACAATACGCAGCCACCGCCAAAGGCAGAAACGACAAATTGGTTATTCAGTCTATCAGGCTTCTCGACAGCCTGATCGCCGCCCAGTCCGACTCGGCGAAGCGATAAAATCGATCCCTCGATCTGAAATCTAAATATGAAACTCGATTATATCTTCGTCGGATAAGACGAAATTGCTTTTGACGCGCTGGCCTTCGAATTTACCCTTGCCCCAGATCTTGGCGTATTGAAGTTTCAGGGCGAAATCTTTATGCAACCGCAAAGCCGCGTCGCCGACCGTACTTCCTTTCGGCAGGACCACCGGGTCGCTGAAATCGGGTTCGTGGCCGCTGCGTTTGGTATACACGCGCACGATATCGAAAGCCTCGAAGATCGCTTTTTTGAAACCCTCCATCAGGCTCGTTTCGAGTATGGAGGTGGGCATTATCGGGAATTCCGGCAGCCTCATTTTCAAATCAGACAGGGCGTCGTCTGATTCGGGCGAGGAATATTTGTGAGCGGCGATCAAGGTCTTTTTATAGACGAATCCGGTATTTTCCCCTGGATTCGTTTTCGGCGGTATCAGGATTATGTTTTTTTCCAGCAGCTTGGTTCTCAGTTCGGAAACCTGCTTGTCTATCGCCGGGTCGTTTATATCGAGCAGCCAGACGACGAGATCGGCCTGCCGGATAAGGTTCGGCAGGTAGGATGGTATCGGCTGCTCGGCGATGGCTGGTGTGTCGATCAACTGGAACTGGATGCTTTCGAACTGCATCATGCCCGTCAGCGGCTCGTGAGTCGAGTAAGGATAGTCGGCGATCAGCGGCCGGGCGTTGGTGTAGTAATCGAGCATGCTTGATTTGCCCGAATTGGGCGGGCCGATCAAAATCACCTGTCCGGCGCCTTCCTTTTCGATATGGGAGAAACGATCGACGTGATGCGCCCCATGTTTTTTGGTGCCGCTTTCAATCTGCAATTTGAGTTTTGAGATCTTGGCCTTGAGGTCGGCTTGAAGCTTGTCCGTGCCTTTGTGTTTCGGCATGACGGCCAAAAGCTCTTTGGCCAGCCGCAGCTTTTCGGCAAGGTCGGTTTCTTTGTTGAATTGCCGTTCCAGTTCGTAATATTGAGGCGGTAGGTTGGCCGGCATAGCAAAACCTCCGGGATAAATTGCCATATTCGGCGCCGCGGAGCAAGCATAAATAAACCGTTCTATAGAGGCAATCGAGGCTGTTTCGGCGGGTTCGATGATTGTTGCGGTCGTCTTAAATTTGCCGTATATTGGCATTTATCCGTTAAGGAAATCATGCTGGCGGCGATCGACAAAAACGTGCTTTTTTTCATCAATCGCGACCTTGCCAATCCGGCTCTGGATTATCTTTTTATAATGC
>CAZHVC010000320.1:0-2769 GCA_964535765.1 uncultured Ignavibacteria bacterium
TTCGGCCGGCGACCGATAATCATTTGCGGCAGACTCGTCTGATCGACCGATCCGCTAAAGATTGACAGGAATATTCCGAAGCAAATTATACGAGAGAAGTTCCCGACGATTCGGCAGTATATCCGGGATTGATTATCAGAATAAATCGGCACGTCAAGAGGTAAAGATGAAAGACGCGATGTTATCGACGCTAAACAAATCGGAAATTATCGAGCAGGCCTCCCAGTCATATCTTTCCGGAGATTATGCCCGCACGATCGAAATACTCACGACGTTTCTAAAAAGCAATCCGGACGAGGCGGAGGCGCTCCATCTGCGGGGTACTGCGCTGGCGCGGATCGGAGATTTTCTGGCGGCCGAAAGCGATTTCAGGGCTGTTGTCAAGATTCAACCGGATCGGGCGGATGCTTATTTCAATCTTGGATTGATTTATACCCACCAAGGCCGGCTCGACGAGGCGATCGAAAAGTTCGAGGCCACCCTGCGCTTGAAACCACTGGATGCCCAGGCCATGAACGACCTCGGCGTCTTGTATTGCTCCAAAGGGAAAACGGATAAGGCCGAGGAATTATTCGCCGCTGCCCTGAAAATCAATCCCGCTTTCAAAGATGCATTTTTGAATATTTTCGAAATCCTGTGGAGCCGCGACAAATACAACGATGCGCTCGAGATCGCTCATGATTATCTGCTGAAACTTTCTGCGACCGCAGCCGAACGCAAGCCCGAAGATAAGGCATCGATTCAAGTCGCGCCGAATCGACCGGCGGGAAACGAGCTGACGGCTCCACCCATAACAATTCGAAAACATGATCGGGCGGAAGAAAGGTTGACGGAAGACGAAAGGATAGAGCTGTTCTCCAAACGAGTTCCAGAGCAATTGCGGCGGAAGAAAACCGGCATGAACATCGCCGTCGTCGCCGATTTCAATATCGCCGGCCAATTAACCGGCATATTTAGGTTGATCAATGAAAAGACGATTCATCGCGCCCGCTGCATCATCATCCAGGATGACTACCTATCCTACGATAACGACTTGGTACTGTCCAGGGGAAAACAGGAAGATTATGAAGAAGCCCTTCGCATAATAAAAAATGCCGACTTTTTCCATGTGGGCCGATTCCCGATCGCCAACGACAATTTTCCCTTGACGGATTATCTGCGATCCAACAACACCATTGTCCAATATTTCGGCAGCGAGTTGAGATCCAACGGCTGGCAAATATACAACTGGCACAAGGGCAATCGAATAGTCGGGCTGGCGGCCTGGGATTACACCATGATAAAAGATGCGCCTTTTTTCTATCATGTGAATATGATGTACGATTCGGCGAAAGTCAAAAGAGCATGCCCGCCGGAGGGCACTATCCGCATCGCCCATCCGACCACCAACCGACAAATCAAGAAAACGGAGCTGTTTCTGAAAGCCATCGATACCCTTCGCCGCCAAGGATACGATATCGAACCGGTTGTTATCGAGGGTAAGACCAATCAGGAATGTTTGGATCTGAAGGCGAGTTGCCAGATGACTTTCGACCAGATTTCGGTGGGGATTTATGGCGTCTCGGCGATCGAATCGATGGCGGCTGGACACGTCGTATTTGGCGGTATTTCGAATTTTGCCGCCAGCTATCATCCGGATAATCCTATCGTTTGGGTGACGGAGAACAATCTTGTCGAGAAAATCAAATATTATCTGGATAACAAACAGGAGATACCGTTGCGTGGAAAGGCCGGCATCGAATGGGTCAAAAAGAACCATGATCCAGAAACGATTCTTCGCCAACACCTTTATCTTTACGATTTCGTGAAAAACGGCCATCGGTTTCTTCAGGATCCCGATGATCAACTGCTGAGGCTGACATGATCGAAGGGAAAAATATTTTCATAACCGGCGGAGCTGGATTTATCGGAACGGCGCTTATAGGCAGACTGATCCAGTCCAACCGGATTACGGTTTATGATGACTTTTCACGGGACAGCCTGAAAGATTCCTATTTCAGGGATAACAAAAATATAAAGTTGATAAAGGGCGATATTCTCGATCTGGATCATCTTCGTACCGCCATCGGCAAACCCGATATTATTATCCACCTGGCCGCCGTGGCGGGAATCGATACGGTAATCAAAAGCCCGGTACGGACGATGAAAGTCAATCTACTCGGGACGCTCAATATCCTTGAAGTGGCGGCCGGTTTGGACAGACTTGACCGACTGGCGAGTTTTTCGACGTCGGAAGTATTCGGTTCTTATGCATATCGTTCGGAGGAAAACGACAGCACGGCTTTGGGCGCCGTTGGCAACGCCCGCTGGACCTACGCGGTCAGCAAACTGGCCGGGGAACATCTGACATACAGCTATTTTTCCGAAACCGGATTGCCGGTTGTGACGATCCGCCCTTTCAATATATATGGCGCAGGGCAGGTGGGGGAGGGAGCGGTTCATCATTTTATTACGCGCGCCCTGCAAAACCAAGATCTGATTATACATGGCGACGGGGATCAGATTCGTTCCTGGTGCCATATTGATGATCTTGTCGAAGGCGTCCTGCTGGCGCTGGAGAATAAAGAAGCGATAGGAAACTGTTTCAACATCGGCAATCCAAGGGGAACGATCACAATCAACGGCCTTGCTCTGGCGGTGATTCGCGTGACCTATTCGAAATCCAAGATCGTATATGTACCCAAAAAATATGCCGATGTTGAACTGAGAATTCCCAATATCGACAAAGCCAAGAAACTGCTTGGATTCCAACCCCAAATAGATTTGGAA
>CAZHVC010000321.1:0-2765 GCA_964535765.1 uncultured Ignavibacteria bacterium
CCATCGTGCCGCCCATCACCATCGTCGAAAGCGAGTCGAAAACGGACGAATGGGAATCACCGATGACATCGCTGGAAACGATAGGATCCTCGGCAAAACGCAAGACCCCTTTCATGGGACCGTCGGCCGCTTTTTTCATGGCGGCATTCACCTCTTGAACCGTGGTCGATTTTTCGACTTCCACAACGAGATCGACAAGCGAGCCATCCGGCGTGGGAACTCTCACGGCAACGCCGTCGAGGCGTCCTTTCATTTCGGGAATCACTTCGGAGATCGCTTTGGCGGCGCCGGTAGTAGTGGGAATCATCGACATGGCGGCCGCTCTGGCCCGACGTAGATCCTTATGCGGTAGGTCGAGAATCCGCTGGTCGTTCGTATAGGAGTGGATCGTGGTCATGAATCCACGCTTGATTACGAAATTGTCATGCAGGACTTTGGTTATCGGGGCAAGGCAATTGGTGGTGCACGATCCGATCGAGACTATATGATGTTTCGCCGGCTCATATTTGTCGAAATTTATCCCGCGCACGAACGTCCCGTCGTGACCTTTGGCCGGAGCCGATATCAAAACCTTCTTGGCGCCGGCCGAAATATGTTTGGCGGCCTTATCCTTTTCCGTGAATTTACCGGTGCATTCGAGCACGATATCCACACCCAAGCTTTTCCACGGCAGATTGGCGGGATCCATTTCGGCTGTCACTTTGATTTTTTTGCCGGCAATCGTGAAACTGTCCTCGTTGGCGGTGATCTCTTGCGGCAAGGTCCTGTGGATCGAATCGTATTTCAACAGATGCGCCAGCGTCTTGGCGTTGGTGATATCATTCACCGAAACGATATCTATTGTTGGATCGTTCAAGGCGGCTCTGAATACGAGACGGCCGATCCGTCCGAAACCATTAATGCCAACTTTTGCTCCCATTATCCCTCCTAAAGGCGGTTTTGTAAAATTATCCGAAGAACACTTCTGCAGCTTGATAAAGGTCGTCGGGGACTGTTTTGGGCTTTGCCAGCGCTTCCTCCAACGGCACACTCTGGATTTGATTTCCTCTGAGGGCTACCATCTTGCCGAAATCACCCTTGGCGATGAGATCAACGGCCGCCACGCCGAACCGGGAAGCAAGCACCCTATCGAAAGCGGTCGGCGACCCCCCGCGTTGAATATGTCCGAGAATAACGAATCGAGTTTCGAATCCGGTCCTTTTCTCGATTTCCTTGGCCAGCACATTACCTATTCCACCGAGACGGACATGCCCGAAAGCATCTTTTTGCATATCTTGCAGGATAAATGTTCCATCTTGATCGGCGTCGACCTTGAATTTGGCTCCTTCGGCCACCACGATGATCGAGAAATCCATGCCGTTCTCTTGGCGCTTCTTGATAACTTCGCAAACGGAATCGATATCGAACGGGCGTTCCGGGATAAGAATGACGTCGGCGCCGCCGGCCAGACCGGATTCGATAGCGATCCAACCGGTATGCCTGCCCATGACCTCGACCACCAGCGCCCGATTATGGCTTTCGGCAGTCGTGTGAAGTCTATCTATGGCTTCCATGGCGATATTGATCGCCGTATCGAAACCGAACGTGTAATCGGTGCCGGCCAGATCGTTATCGATCGTTTTCGGGATGCCGATCACCTTGACGCCGTTTTCAAAAAGCTTGGAGGCTACCCCCAGCGTATCTTCGCCGCCGATAGCCACCAGCGCCTCTATTTTTTGCTTTTCAAGGCTTTTGACGATTTTTTTTATGCCATCCTCGATTTTCAGCGGATTGGTACGAGACGTCTTCAGAATCGTTCCGCCCCTATAAACTATACCCCGGACTTGGCTCCTGTCGAGTTTGACGAATTTTTCCTCGAACAATCCCTTCCAGCCACCGATAATTCCCATCACCTCATATTGATAGTCCTTGATCGACTTGACCACAACGGCGCGTATCACCGCATTCAATCCGGGACAATCACCGCCACCCGTCAGAACTCCTATTCGCATATATAGCCTACTTTCCGAGTACTTCAGCAAGCTCGATCAGTTTAGGACCGAGCTCTTTCTTATTATTGAACACCGTATCAAAAGACGAAAGCTTGATCTCGCCTTTCATCAAACCCACCATACATCCGGAAAATCCCTCCGTTAACTTCTGCACCGCCGCCGACCCCAGCCGCGATGCCAGCGTGCGATCGAATGCCGACGGCGATCCGCCTCGCTGGAGATGGCCGAGCACCGTGATTTTGGATTCGATGCCGGCGATCCGCGAAAGCTGCCTGCCGACCTGATAAGCGGTGGATGCCCCCTCGGCGACGATGATTATGTTACTGACTTTGCCCTGTTTATAGCGATCTTTCAGGCGAGCGGCGATTTTCTCAAGATCATAGCGCACCTCGGGGATAATGACCGCTTCGGCCCCCGTGGCGATTCCGCTCATCAGGGCCAGATATCCCGATCCCCGCCCCATGGTTTCGATAATAAACGTCCGTTCGTGTGATGAGGCCGTATCTTTAATCTTGTCGACCGCCTGAATGATGTTGTTCATCGCCGTATCGACTCCAAGACTCATATCGGTTCCGTAAATGTCGTTGTCGATTGATCCGGGTATGCCGATAACATCGACTCCCCTGCCGGCAATCGCCTGAGCGCCGCGGAAAGACCCATCACCGCCGATCACGATCAAACCATCGCAGCCGTTTTTGAACAAGTTCTTGATCGCTTCTTTCTGGGCTTCCTCATATTTGAAATCTTCGCATCTTGCGGTTAGCAGTATGGTTC
>CAZHVC010000322.1:0-2759 GCA_964535765.1 uncultured Ignavibacteria bacterium
GGGAAGAATCGAGTGAGCCGGAACAAACCGTTTCGGCCGCCCTTGTTTTTTCGCCGACCGCCCAAGACCCCTCGATCCGGTCCGATTCATCATATCCCAGGCTGTCGATTTCTTTTAGGAACAAGGTGTCATCTCCGCGCAAGTAAGACGCCGGATACTGGTAGCAGGTATAAATATCGTACTGAAAACGATTATACCACGACGAATCCTGTAAATAAAGCGCCACCGCACCTTCCCAGTAAACCGAACCGCCGGCAACGAGAAAAGCCAATAGCCTGCCCAGATATTGATTGAGATAGGCCGGCGGTAGCCGCGGTTCCCGATACTCATGGATACCGCCCACAATAAACAAAGTGAAACGTTCAAGGCTGTCGGTGAAATCACCTATGTCGTAGGTTAAGAGCGGCTGATATCCGGCAAGCGTAAGGGCGTCCCGCAGGCTGTCACCCGACGGGTGCGCCAGGGGGTTCCAGATAAGCGGCTGTTTTACCTCGGCGGCTTTGCCGATTGGATTCAAATTATCGCCCGGCGGGCAAATCGAAGGTGCAAACGTCAATGATTCAAAAATCGTTGTTGCGGGCGCAGTCAGGCAAAAACCGATGACAGCCGCCAGAGAGATTAGGTATGTTTTTTTGATTACCATCTCTAATCTCCTTCCTGGAAATCAGATTTTACTCACAAAAGCCGTTCTCCAGGCAATAATCAAATATGCACCGCCTTTGCTGATTTTAACCCTCCTCGGATATGCCGATTTTGTTCCGGACATATCCATGCTTTTTATAATCACGGCCGAAGATAACCAAGCCGATCCGATTCTGCTTTTTGTAATTTATGAAAGGCCTTGACTGAAACAGACAGGGCCGACTGGTTTGCCTAAATAAGAATAAAATGGATATATTGCTCTGGCAAGCAGGAAATCTATTATTATTATGATCGGCTGTTTCCAAATTAATTTCATATATGGTTTGGTCCGGCGACAACCGGGCGGAAAATAATCAAGGCCAGCCCCAAGGAGGGAGAGGAAAGGCTGGCCTTGCTTCGGGGCGACCATAGTCGCCGCCTAACCGGGACGTTTGCAAAGAGCCGATTTCTCTTTGAATATCACCATGACATATAGCAACACCTATGCCGCCGGCTAAATCGAAATACTCCCGCAATTCTTTGTAAGTCGTTGAAAACCAATTGCTCCGCAAAAGCACAGCAACAAACAACTACAAGCCGCTGCAAACGAGTTCCGGAAAATGGCAAATCATTTCCACCGCTGGTTGCGCCAAAAGCCGGTGAATTGTAATAGCCGAAAACTTTTTTCTTTGCTGTCCACGCTTCATGATGATATTATTATAACCGACCAGTTACACCACTATCCAAAGGGTCCCCAATCTTGGTTGATTGGCAGAAATTTAGAGAAAGCGCGCCAGAGCAAGAAAGGGTCAAGAAAGCGTTCAGCCTTATCGATGGCCGGGGCGGTCTGGCTATCGATATCGGCGCCCACGACGCGTTCATGGCAAGCATTCTTGACGAGAAATACGACACGGTGATCGCTCTGGATATCACAAGGCCGCAGACGGAGTCGAATCCAGATATTGTGCCGATAATCGGAGATGCATGCAACCTGCCTTTTGCCGACAACAGTTTCGACTTGGTGCTGTGCACCGAAGTGCTGGAACATATCCGCCCCGACCTGTTGCCTCAGGCCTGCTCCGAAATCGCCCGTGTCAGCGCCGAATATGCGGTTATCGGCGTACCGTTCAAACAAGACATCCGTATCAGCCGCACCACCTGCCGAAGCTGCGGTCGGATAAATCCGCCATGGGGGCATCAAAATTCTTTCGATGAAAATTGCCTGCGCCGGCTGTTCGATAAACTTGTTTGGGAAAAAGAGGTATTCGCCGGTGAAGACAGCCAGGCGACTAACGCCATTTCGGCAAAGCTTCTCGATTGGGCCGGCAATCCATATGGGATTTACGATAGGGATTTGACCTGCATCTATTGCGGGAATCAACTAAAACCGCCGCCCGACAGATCGTTCGTGCAGAAATTGTTGACACGCATCGCCGCCTTCGTTCACGGCATTCAGAGGCGGTTTACAAAAGTCCACCCGAGCTGGATACATGTGCGGTTCCGCAAACCCCGAACCAACCACCTTTGATTTCGATCAATCCTTGAAAAACGCCGTCACTGGAATTTGGCGACCCGCCATGACAATTCAAATCGACACCGGTCTTTGTTCTTCCGACCTGCCGACGATCCGGTAGCGGCCGGCCCGGTCGCTTTCGATCGCCACCGAGGGAACGGCCGTCAATGCCTTTTTCAGGCGATACATATATTTCACCTGATTCATACCTGTATCGAGGCTGTTTTTGTCAAGCCAGCCCTCGGGATTTTCGCTGTTGACCAATTTTTGCAGATAGGCGAATAATCGCGGTTGAAGCGTCACTTTCCCGGAATCGAAAACGACCTCGTACTGATTTCCCCGGCGAGTCGCGCTGAAATTTATTTTGCGGGAAGATCGGCCTGCCAACGGTTCGGGAAGTCGGGTTCGATCCGCTTGTCGTTCGGCGGCCGCTTTCCGGCACGATTCGAACAGCCAAACGGCGAAACGCTGCGGAATGATCGAGGCAACGATATCCAGGCCGGCGGCCAGAATATCATCGTCCGTGATCAGACCGGCTTTGGTCAGCCGCAACAGATGATCGCGTTCAATGCCGGCACCGACACGGGCAAGAGGCAGGCAGATTTCGGGCACTCCGAGCCTGAAC
>CAZHVC010000323.1:0-2752 GCA_964535765.1 uncultured Ignavibacteria bacterium
TCTCCAGGCTGGTCCGCATCGAGTGGAATTCAACGGGAGCGACGTGCCGTCCGGCGTCTATTTTTATAGAATCGATGCCAGCTCCTATTCGCAAACGCAGAAAATGACCCTTTTGAAGTAAGTAATGATATGCTCAATTCAAGGGAGACAGTGTATGCTGTCTCCCTTAAGCCAAACAGAAGGAGAATTAAATGAAGTCCCTAAAAGCGTTCGCCGTCGCGGCCATGATCGGCGCCCTGACGCTGGTCGGGTGCAGCGATGATGATAAGGCCACCGGGCCGCAGCTTTCTAACGCCAGAGTGCTGGTCGTTCATGCCTCGCCGGATGCCCCTGGGGTGGATATCCTGGTCGATAACGTCAAAGTAAACACCCAACCCTTGACTTTCCCGAACAATACCGGGTATCTGAGCGCGACGGCCGGAAATCGTAACATTAAAGTCAACGCCGCCGGCACTTCCACCTCGGTGATAAATACCAACCTTGACTTGTCGGCCGGCGTATCCTACTCGGTTTTTGCGAGCGACACTCTGGCCAGTATCGAACTTTTGGTTTTGCAGGACGATCTCGGCGCTCCCGCGTCCGGCAAATCGCATGTCCGGTTTGTTCACCTGTCTCCGAATGCTCCTGCGGTCGATATCACTCTCGCCGACGGCACGGTCATATTCGGGAATAAAGCATTCGGCCAATACACGCCCTTTACGCCATTGACCGCCGGCACCTACAATTTGCAGGTCAGGCTGGCCGGCAGCCCTACGGTGGTGTTGAACCTGCCGAATATCGTTCTCGAGAACGGCAAGATATATACGGTTTTCGCCAGAGGCCTTGTCGGCGGAAGCGGCGATCAGGCTCTCGGAGCTCAGATAATAGTCAACAATTGAGTGCGTGCGGGCGGAAAGAGGGGATACCGTTTGAGTTGCCGATCGGGCAAAATCACCTTTGGCGGCGCTTTCAAGAGCCGCCTGAAAGAGCAGCCGAATTTTAACCCGGGCGGCGGTGAACCGGAAGGCGTGCCGGTTCTGCCGCCATATCGGGCTGCTGTAATTAAACTTGAAGCAAGTCAAGATGTAATGTATTTTTGATAGTGGAAATTCGCGCAATCCACGATTAGAGTATTGCCAGATGCGAAAATTCGCCACCCCGATTGTGATTGTCAGCCGATGCCTTGGTTTTGCGGCCTGCCGCTGGAACGGCGTGACGATTCCCGACTCGTTCATAAAAAAGCTCGAGCCGTTCGTGGAGTTCAAAACGGTGTGCCCGGAAGTCGAAATCGGTTTGGGGGTGCCGAGAGACCCGATCAGAATCGTGAAAAAGGGAAACGATCTTCGCCTGATGCAGCCGGCGACCGGAAGAGATGTAACGCGCTTGATGACGGATTTTTCGGACGGCTATTTATCGTCGATAGCGGCTGTCGATGGGTTCATTCTTAAGGGAAGATCCCCCTCCTGCGGCGTTAAAGACGTAAAATTCTATCCGGGCATGGACAAAGCCGCGGCCGTGGACAAAGGATCAGGATTTTTCGCCGGAGCGGTTTTACAGAGATTCGCCGAGGTCGCTGTCGAAGACGAAGGCAGACTGAGCAATTTCAGAATCAGGGAGCATTTTTTGACGAGGCTTTTCGCTCTGGCTCACTGGCGTGAGATCGAGGAAACAAAAGCGGTCCCGGCCCTGATCGATTTTCACACCGACTATAAGTTTCTTTTACTGGCTTACAGTCAAAAGGAGCTGAAAACTCTCGGCCAAATAGTCGCCAATCCCGACAAAAAACCGGCGGAAGAAGTCTTTGCCGATTACGGCCATCACTTCAGGCGGGCGCTTTCCAGAATTCCGAGGAATTCAGTCAATATCAACGTCATGATGCATGCGCTGGGTTATTTTTCGGAAGCTCTCATTAAAAACGAAAAGCGGCATTTCTTGGGGATTCTGGACAAATACCGTCAGGGAGCGGCTCCCCTTTCCGGTCCGTTGAGCATTCTCCAATCGTGGATTTATCGGTTCGACCAAAAATATCTGGCCCGCCAGACTTATTTTAAGCCATATCCCGAACAGTTGGGCGAGATAACCGATTCGGGCAAAGGGCGCGACTATTGATAGCGAATGCCGCCCGGGAAAAAATGAAAATATTCACGCTCAAAAGAAAACAGATTCTGCCTATCGGGCTGACGGAGGCCTGGAACTTTTTTTCCGACCCCCGCAATTTGCATTTGATAACGCCCCCGGAGCTGGATCTGAAAATAACTTCGCCTTTCGCCGGCGCCATGTATGAGGGGCAAATCATCACCTATACGGTAAGGCCGTTGTTGGGGGTGCGGGTCACTTGGGTTACGGAAATCACCCATATCGATAAGCCCCGATATTTCATAGACAGGCAATTGGCCGGGCCATACAAGTTATGGCATCATACCCATTATTTCAACGAAGTGGATGAAGGAGTGGAAATAATTGATATGGTATATTATGCTCTGCCGATATTTATTTTGGCTGGAATCATCAATAAAGCATTCGTGGAAAATCGCCTGAAATATATTTTTGATTTTCGGGCCGGCCGTCTAAAAAGTCAATTCGGCGAAAAACAAATCGGCTGACATTTGCCGATCATCGTAAGCCATTGTCCACTCAACCCGATACCTGCCGGAATTGTGTATCTATGGGCATCTCTGACAGGGATGATTGTCCGAGGCAAACGACCATTGCCGTGCTGGTGTGCGGCCGGTTCGGAAGCATCGTTACTTCCGTTGCCTCGGCGAAAGCCTAC
>CAZHVC010000324.1:0-2750 GCA_964535765.1 uncultured Ignavibacteria bacterium
CTTCCCGCCAGCCTGTTGGCCCAGACATTGGTTCCGTCGTATGCTTGACCTGGACCGGCGCTGGGAGCGCCCCATTCCCACCCGCCGGTGCCTCTCCAGCCGCCGTCGTCCACCTCGAATGATTCGAGCTCCTGCAGGTAAAAATCGGCGCTGACGGTGTCATTTACGGGCACGAAAAGGGTCGTTCTTCCGGAGCCATGGCCGGTTGCCGATGCCTGAATCGTGTAATTACCGCCGCCCGGAATATTGGTGAAAATATAGTATCCGTTGCTGTTTGTCGTAACCGGATCCAGCGGCGTGCCGACGACCGTCACTTGTGCGCCGGCGATCGGGGTCGAATCCAGCTCTTTCACATAACCGTCCACAAAGCCGTAAGGAGCGGGTGACAAAACGAAGTTTTCGGTGACCGTGTCGTTCTCGATAACCGCCACTGTGGCGCTGTCCGGAATATGACCGAAATATTCGGCAACCATGGTGTATGTCGTATCGGCGGGCATTCCGATAAAGTATGCGCCGTTGGCGTTGGTCGTAACCCGACGCGGGCTGTTGACCACCGATACGGTGGCGCCCACGATCGGCCGCTGCTGCAAATCTCTCACGTAGCCGGTGACATAGCCGTAACCGCTCTGCGCAACCAAACAGGCTTCGTAAAGATCGATTATGCCGTGACCGTAGAGATTGTCCTCACCGTTAGGACTGCTGAAAGGTAGATCGTGCGCGGTGTTCATCAAGATTTCTTTTATGGCGTCGACATCGAGGTTGGGATTCACCTGCCGAATGACAGCCACTGAACCAGTCACATGGGGAGAGGCCATCGAGGTCCCGCTCATGGTTTGGTAACCGCCGCCCGGCGCCGCGCTACGGACATTTACTCCGGGCGCTACAACCTCCGGCTTGATCGCCAGGTTTCCGGACGCGCAGAGGGATGGCCCTCTCGAGGAGAATGAGGCAAGAGGCAGTTGGGGGTTTGAACCGTCAACCGCGCCGACCGAGAAACAGTTATAAAAAGTCGTAGCTCTGGCCGCCGGTGAACGCAGACCTTGGGTCGATTCGTTGCCGGCGGAAAACACCACAACCGTCCCGGCCGCCTCGCAATTGTCTATCACGCGCCAGAAGGTGGTGTCGCACTGATGAGCATAGCTTTGCGGAATGCCCCAGGAGTTGCCGACGGCATCGGGATTATCCTGAGTGTTGGGATTGCCGTCGGGATCGGTGGTCCACTGGAACGATAAAATGGCGTCGGCGATCGTTCGGGAGATGCCGCCACCGCGATCGATCGGCGCCGAGGCTATCCATTGAGCGTCGATCGCCACGCCGATGGTATCCCCGCCCGGCGTGCGGCCGCAGATAGTCCCCATAGTGTGCGTGCCGTGACCGTTGCCATCGACCGGACTCGGCGTATTGGAGTACGGGTCGTACCAGCTTTCCTCGAAAGTGCCGTTGCCGTTTATGTCGCCGCGGAATCTGGCCGAAAGCGCAGGATGTGTTCCCGCCACACCCGTATCCATGTTGGATACGACGCGTCCGGCCCCGGTATATCCGAGAGCCCAGGCGGCCGGAGCGTTGATTCTTTCCAATCCGATTTCATGGGTGGTGATCAGATCGGGATCGGCGGTTTTCGTTTCCACCGGAGCGATCAGCTCGATCGGATAAGCCCAATATAATTCACCGATATCGTCCCTCGCTGCCATTGCATTAATAGCGGCGTTGTTGGCCGTAGCGATAAACATATTCGCTATCCAGAGCATTTGGTATTTTTCCACATCGCCGTTAATTCGTAGTTGCTCGAGAAAATCGGCCACCGCCGGCTGGGTGGCGTTGGCTACCTCTTGCAGCGCCTCAATCACCCGCCGATTGCGATCGGCCAATGTTGCCTTTTCGAGCTTGAGCTGTCTGTCAAGCGAACTTATATCCGCCTGCTGGCTCAACATGACGACAATCTGCAGATTCTCGCCGGTGGCCAGGCCCTGCATTTTCTCGGCCAGGTCCGGGGTGATATGACCCGCCAAGGCCGCCGGTGCCGCAAGCAACACCAGCAGCAAACAGATCGATACACTTTTTAACATCAATTACTCCTTCGTTGATTTATGTTATCCATTTTTTTCAACGCTGAAATTGTAACAAACTCTCACGAAAATGATTCACTCTTCGACCTAAGGCAAAAAATATGCCTTTATTCGTCTTAAATCAAGCAATAAAACGGCTTGAATTTCAACAATTTATCACCAAGCGCGAGGGAACCGCCGCCTTCTGCTGTTATTGGTTTTCACGGTTCCGCACCGAGTAGTGGATCGCTTTGATGTTTATGGGGTTAGGGGACAGTCGTTTGACTGCCGGAAGTAACAGTGTGAGTAGATCAAGTAACGGTTGGCGAAAATATAACGGCGCTTGGCCCAAGAAGCCGCCGGCCAAATTCGGGACAAGCTCCAACCCCAAAGGAATGATGGAATTTATAATTTGCATCGTTTTGCATGCTTATTGCCTTATCCAAACTAAATCAGCGGAGGGAAGTTTCAGCTCTATATAACCGATGTTTACGTCTGGTTATGCCCGTTCACTGGCTCGAGGATCCTGTCGATTCGGCCGCTATCGCTTCGAGCGCAAGCAGACCATCTTCGCTGATACGACCGACGAACGATTGCCGGGGTTGTGCCTCCCGAAATAACGTCTGAAAGCTCCGGACGTCGAAAAATTTCCCCAGCCAACCGATACGCCCGACCGCATCCCCCAACTTCGATTCGGCTCCGGGC
>CAZHVC010000325.1:0-2745 GCA_964535765.1 uncultured Ignavibacteria bacterium
TCGATAATGGCATAAAGTTCATTGAGAGGAGCATCCAGAGCCTCGGCCAGACTTTTCACGAACGGCTTGACATACATCGGCCCCGGCAAAAGATCCCACCGCCCGTTTTCAAGCGCTTCGATATACACGGGCATAATCTTGGTCTTATTGTAAAGCTGTTCGCGCGTCATCTGGCGCATTTCGCGCAGCTGGCGCAATTTTGCCCCTAAGCTTTCAGACATCGGCCATGAACCTCGAGCATTTTACGAAACAATTTCGTCGGAAAACCAACCACCGTATCGATTTCGCCCTTGATCGCTTTCACCAGGAATGAGCCCATTCCTTGAATTCCGTAAGCGCCGGCTTTGTCCATCGGTTCTCCGCTTTCTATATATTCGATTATCGCCTCGTCAGTCAAGTCGTTAAATACGACGATCGTCGAATCGAAATCGTCGTCGAGTCTTCGGCAAACGGGGCATTTGATCGCCAATCCGGTATAGACAATATGAGAATTCCCCGAAAGTTTGCGCAAGATGGCGAAAGCTTCATTTTTGTCCACCGGCTTGTGTAAAAACTCATCGCCGAGCACGACCACCGTGTCGGCGCCGATAACAAGCGCTTCAGGGTTTTCGACGATGGCCACTTTGGCTTTCGCCAGCCGCCTGACATAAGACTCAGGGGTCTCGAAGCGCAACCTGGATTCATCGACAACCGGCTTTATCACATCAAATTGGTAGCCTTCTTTCAATAATAGCTTGAGCCGGCGAGGGGAACTCGATGCCAATACTATTTTCAACTTTCCACCACCAATGTCACCGGACCATCGTTGATAAATTCTATTTCCATCTTGGCGCCGAATCGGCCGGTCTTGACCTCGATCCCTTGATCGGCGAATTCGCCACAGAATTGCAAATACAGCCTTTCCGCGGTCTCAGGCGGCATCGCATTGTCGAACGACGGACGCCTGCCGCGGGATGTATCCGCGCACAAGGTGAACTGGGAAACGATCAGCGCGCTCCCCTGCACTTCCTTCAATGACAAATTCATTTTCCCTTGGGAATCCTCGAACACCCGCAAGCCGGCGCATCTGCGGGCCAGGCGGAATGCACAATCTTCATTATCATTTTTGCAGGCCCCCAGCAGTATCAGAAACCCATGATCGATCGAGGCGACGGTTTTTCCTTGGATTCGAACCGAGGCTTTTTTCGCTCTTTGCACCACCGCGCGCATTCAACATCACCTTCAGGCAGACAAGCGGATTTGAATTTTAGCCGCAGGGAAAGCGGGTGTCAACTAAAATAATCCGATCATGGCCGTGAATTTCACTCTGCCGGAGTCGGCCCGCAACAGCCGATCTCCGTTTTTCGGCAACGGAAACGGCGCGGCCGTGAAAATGATATTATGTTGAACTATTGATCGCCCGATTTTTGCTTGAATCTGGTGATTATATCTTCGCCGCTGTTGATCGATTCGATTATGAACCTTGCGTCATCGACCAGATCGGAGGTTGGGAATTTATCGATCAAATGATTCATATCTTGGATGGCGCCGGCCTTATCGTTCAGGTTTTCAAATCTTATGTATCCCCTCATGAAATACGCCTTGTCGATATTCGGATGCCCCTGATGTTTGGCGATTATCTCATCGTAAGCACGAACCGATGCCAAATAATCGCCGTTTGCCTGCGCCTCATATGCTTTCGCAAACAACTCGTCGCCGGCTGCCCTACTGCTTTTGGCCTTTTCACCACAGGATACCAATACGGCCGCCGCCAGAACGAAAACCAAAAGCGGCCGGTATAACCGGTTCAGGAATACTTCTATTTCGGCACTGTATCCGATCATCAGGCCTTGCCATGTTCGGCTACCGAAACCAACGTTCTGAAAATGACCGTATTATCCGAATATTCAGCCGTTATCGAATCTCCAGGGCGGACCGCGCTTTCGAGCATCTTCCGGGCAAGCGGTTCGGCCACCGTTTGTTTGATCAAACGTTTGATTGGTCTGGCTCCGAATTGAGGATCGTACCCTTGCTCGGCCAGATACCCAACCAGCGATTCCGCAAATTCGATACGAATATCTTTGATTTTCAGCCTATCGGCCAGCCGATTCAATTCAAGTTTCACGATCTCCCGCAGCTGGTCTTTGGTCAACGAGGAGAAGACGATTATTTCGTCGATACGATTGAGGAACTCGGGACGGAAAGCCTGTTTGAGCAGAGCCAGTACTTCGCCTTTTATCTGATTATAGATACGCTCGCGGTTGTTTTTGTTGATCTGCGCCGAACGCTGCATGATCATATCCGCGCCTATATTGGAGGTCATTATCAGAATCACGTTTTTGAAACTCACCACTCTGCCTTTATTATCCGTCAGGCGGCCGTCGTCGAGAAGCTGAAGCAGAAGATTGTGCACTTCGGGATGCGCCTTTTCGATTTCATCGAGCAAAACCACCGAATAGGGATGGCGGCGCACCGCTTCCGTCAGTTGCCCGCCCTCATCATAGCCGACATACCCCGGCGGCGCCCCGATCAGCCGCGAAACCGAAAACTTCTCCATATATTCCGACATGTCGATTCGAACCAAGGCGGTCTCGGAGCCGAACAAAGTTGCAGCCAGAGTGCGGGCCAGTTCGGTTTTGCCTACTCCTGTCGGCCCGAGAAAGATGAATGAGCCAAGCGGCCGATTGGGATCGGCCAAACCCGCGCGCGATGAGCGGATGACGTTGGCCACTGCGGTAACCGCCTCATGCTGACCGACCACCCGTT
>CAZHVC010000326.1:0-2722 GCA_964535765.1 uncultured Ignavibacteria bacterium
TGTGGATTACCTTAAGCTATATTTCATTCATTCTGCTTGTCAATACCTTTCCGCTAGCGATTCTCGGGTATTGGCTGCCTGTTTCACGCCAGCAGCGCCCGGCAAAACGGCTATGCCTGCATCGCCGATCGATTTTCATTTACCTGCGGATTACCTGCCGTTTTTTTGCGATGATTGCCCTTAACTGCCCGCCAACCGCCCCCACGGCGTATATGTGGCTGTTTGCCTTGTCAACGACAACATGGCTTTTCAATTCATCATGCTTCATCATCGCCTTTGGCCGATTTCCTCTATCTATGGATGGCGCCTGCTTTTCGGCTTATTATACGTCGCCCTATTGTTCAATTCAGTCTGAACGACGAACCAGACGGCCGGGGAGAAGACCAACCAGAGCAAAAAGATAATCCAGCGGTTCAAAGACTCGGAGCTGATTTTCTGAAACAGCTCGGCATATTTATACATGGCGTAGAAATTGGCCAGCGGGACGAACATGAGCACCGTCCACAGCCCCGGACTGACCGTAGGATCGCCGGCAAGCCCTTTCA
Source organism: uncultured Ignavibacteria bacterium (assembly GCA_964535765.1). Classification (GTDB taxonomy): domain Bacteria; phylum Zixibacteria; class MSB-5A5; order UBA10806; family 4484-95; genus JBBIRK01. The sequence continues at coordinate 546 of CAZHVC010000326.1, forward strand.
TTTCTTTGACCGTCTGGTAAAACCAATAAATGCAATAGATGCCGATTGTGATTATTGTCAGCCCGACCTGTCCCCACATGTTCCGGTATTTCACGCCCGATTCCATTGCCGCCTCCTTACTTGCGTCGGCTTGATCATTTACTTCCGTTGAACGGTAAATATATCATGCGCTTTTCAGCGGGAAGAAGGGGGGGGGCGGAATTCCGCCCCTTGCGTCGATTTTCATTTCGATGTGTATTCGCTTTTGCCGAGGGCCGCGTGAGCCGCCGCCAGCCTGGCGATCGGTACTCGGTAGGGCGAACAACTGACGTAGTCGAGGCCGAGAGAATGGCAGAACTCGATCGATTCCGGGTCGCCGCCGTGCTCGCCGCAGATACCCAGTTTTATATTCTTCTTCACCTGTCTACCGAGGTTGACCGCCATCGCCATCAGTTTGCCGACGCCGCCGCGATCGATTGAGACGAACGGGTCTTTCGGCAAAATCCCTTTTTCAAGATATATCTTGATGAATTTGCCGGCGTCATCGCGCGAGAAACCGAAAGTCATCTGCGTCAGGTCATTGGTGCCGAACGAGAAGAAATCGGCTTCGCGGGCTATCTCGTCGGCGGTTAAGGCGCCACGCGGAATTTCGATCATCGTGCCGACCAAGTAGGGGATTTCAACCCGATACTGCTTCATCACTTCCTCGGCCACCTTGACGATTATGCTTTTTTGATGGTGTAATTCCTCGACCGTGCCTACCAGCGGCACCATAATCTCGGGGATCGGCGGCTGCTTGCGGGGATTTTTGGCCAGTTCACAGGCAGCCATAAAGATTGCCCGAGCCTGCATCTCGGTTATTTCCGGATAGGTGATACCGAGACGGCAGCCGCGGTGTCCCATCATCGGATTGAATTCGGCCAGTTGCTCGATACGGCGGAGAATTTTTTCCTTGGCCTTGATTTCATCTTCCCAGGCGCCCGAGGCTTTCAGCTTTTCGATTTCCTCGATAATTTCCTTTTTGTCGGGCAAAAATTCGTGCAAGGGAGGATCTATCGTGCGGATGGTCACGGGTAAACCCTGCATGACATCGAAAATCTCCTTGAAATCGGCTTTCTGGAAAGGCAGCAGTTTATCGAGGGCTTCCCGTCTTTCGATTTCGTTGTCGGCCAGGATCATCTGTTGGACGATAGGGATACGGTTGGCCGAGAAAAACATGTGCTCGGTCCGGCAAAGGCCGATTCCCTCGGCTCCGAACGAGCGGGCCGTCTCGGCATCTTTGGGAGTATCGGCGTTGGTGCGTATTTTCAGCCGGCGGACCTCATCGGCCCAGCTCATGAAAACGGCGAACTCTCCCGATAGTTCGGGTTCGATCGTGGGGACTTTCCCCAGCATCACCAGCCCGCGTGAACCGTCGAGGGTGATAATGTCGCCCTCCGGAATTACCGATTTACCGGCGATCATCTTGCGATCGACTTCGTAAACCTTGATATCCTCGGCTCCGGCCACGCAGCATTTCCCCATGCCGCGGGCGACCACAGCCGCATGGGAGGTCATTCCGCCGCGCGAGGTCAGGATTCCCTCGGCCACGTTCATACCCGCAATATCGTCCGGATTGGTTTCCTGCCTCACCAAGATAACTTGCTTACCCGCCTCTGCATAACGCACGGCGTCCTCGGCCGAAAATACCACCATGCCGCTGGCTGCCCCCGGCGATGCCGCCAGCCCCTTGCCGATAATCACCGGCTGCGCCTGGGGATCGATCTGCGGATGCAACAACTGGTCAAGCGAGGCGGGATCAACCCTCAACAGAGCCTCTTTTTTGGTAATCAGCTTCTCCTTGACCATATCGACCGCTATTTTCACCGCCGCCGCCGTCGTTCGCTTGCCGGTGCGGGTTTGCAACATGTATAGCTTGCCTTCCTGGATAGTGAATTCGAAATCCTGAACGTCGCGGTAATGCTTTTCCAGCTTGGCGGTGATTTCTTTGATTTCGCGATATGCTTTGGGCATCTCCTTGGCGAGCTGCGATATATGCTTCGGCGTGCGGATTCCCGCCACTACGTCTTCGCCTTGGGCGTTGGCCAGATATTCGCCGTAAAACTCCTTTTTGCCCGTCGATGGGTCGCGGGTGAAACCGCCGCCGGTGGCCGATCTTTCACCCATGTTGCCGAAAACCATGGCCTGGATATTGACCG
>CAZHVC010000327.1:0-2722 GCA_964535765.1 uncultured Ignavibacteria bacterium
TATCGCGGCGGCCGGGGCCGGAATTCACCATGATTCATATCCCGGAAGAGCATATGATGCGGCAACAGATACTGACGTTGCCCGAATACAACCTCAATATAGCTCTGGGCACCGACTATATGGGCGAAGACAAGAAGGGATTTCTGCGTCAGGCGATGTGGTGCGCCGACGAGAAAGGAATGCTGGGGCTTCACGCGGGGACCAAAGTGGTTACCGTCTGGGACGAAAAGGACAATCGGCTGAAACGATACGGCGTTTTCTTATTCGGGCTGACGGCCACCGGCAAATCGACCTGGTCATGCCATCAGCTCGGTCTGGATTTCGCGAAAGGAGAAGGGACGCAGGTAGCCCAGGACGACATCGTTTTTTTGCGGCGGGACGGGTCGGCTTTCGGGTCGGAGCAGAATTTCTATGTGAAGACCGATGTCGATAAGGAAATGCAGGAGGCGATGTATTGGTCGCTGATAGACAAGACGGCGCTTTACGAGAACGTAATGGTTTTGGCCAACGGCGATCCCGATTTTTTGGACGAAAAACTGTGCGCCAACGGTCGGGCGATTATCCGCAAAGACAAATTGCGGGTTATGCGCAAAAAGAAACTGGTACGGATCGATTATCCCAGTCTCAATTTGCCTCCCCTTACCGAATTAGACGGATTGGTGTTCGCCTTTATCACCAGAAGGAACACGATCATGCCGTTCGCTCAGAAATTGACGCCGGAACAGGGGGTGCTCGCCTATCTTTGGGGCGAATCGACCCACAGCATGGCGACCCAGCCCGAGAAAGCAGGTGAATCGGTCAGGATCGTCGGCACCGACGATTTCATAATCGGGTCGCAGGGAGTCAAGGTCAATCGGTTCCATGATATCGTGATGGAGCTTTGCGCGAATTATCCGGGGAAGGTGCATTTTTATCTTTATAATACCGGTGGGATGGGCGAGTTGATTGAAACGGTGGATGAGGGAGGCAAGAAATCGAAGCGGCTGGTGCGCAAGGCGACGCGGGTGCCGATCAACGTGATGGCGGCGATTCAACGTGGCGACCTGCGCGGCACCAATAAATATAAGCCAGGGCTGCTTGGCACGCTCGATATCTACGCGGCCGAAGGTCTGGACCTTACCGCCTACGACGCCACCCGGATGTATTCGAAAGAGCAGATAGAAGAATTCAAGCGCGATTTAGTGGAGGGCAGGCGCAAATTCACCGAGGAGATAGCCAATCAGGGGTTGAAGCAGGAAATAATCGACGAGGCGGAAAAATCGTTCGCGATTATCGCCGGCAAACCTAAGGTTGTTGTGCCCGACATTCCCGCAAGAGAAGAAGCGAAACCGCAATCGGCCATCTCGATGGAGCTTCCGGACCTGAAATGGGAGACGAAGGCGCGGCCGCCGCGGCCGTTGCGGGAAAGGTATATTTAGCCTCCGCATCGGCCTGCACCAACTTTTGCTTTTGACTAAGCCGAGACACGCCGGATTTAATTAAAATCAGTTTGTCATCGTTCACGTTGGCGGCAGGCAAGCCTGCCAGTAATTTTTATCTAAAAATCGATCCCGCGCGGGATCTTATTTGTTTTCAGCAAAATCGGGCAGGACGGATATTGAAAACAAAAGATATCCGCCCGGGAAAAAGCCAAGGAACGATAACGGCTATCGAAAATGGGCGCCGGCGCTTATCCGGATATCGTAGCGAAGGGCCTCGGGCCCTCGATAAGGCAGGGCGATGGCCTTTCAAGCTCTTTCCACCAATTGGGCGGTTACGGAATCGAATGCAAATTGCATAAGGGATGGAAACTGAAAATGGCACGGAATAAACCGCACCACAAAGGCCGATGCCGACTGTTTCGAGGTATCGCCTGAAAGAAATAAAGTGGAAGCAGGAGATGATATGTCAATGGGACGTGCCGACTGTCCCAAAGAGTGCTGCGAAAAATGGTTGAAGCTCTACAAAGGTAAGTTTCCCTGATTGCAGGGCAAGTTTTATGGTTTCTCCAAGAAGCTTAAAGCCAAAATGGCCGGGCGATTAATAATATAATATCGTTAGGTCCCCTTCTGGTCCCCCTTCGGACAAGACGATAGGGATAATTTGGCGAATAGTTCTTTTTGTTCTCAAGGGTGCGGCCAAGACAAAATCGATACTGGCCATTTTCAAACTCAACCACCGCCGATCGGGCATCTTGTCATTTTGACACAGCTCCTCTTTATAAAATTATCATTCGAGCTACTTGGGCAGTCTAAATTGACTTGTTTTTTTGGGGTCTGTTCTGGTGAGCGGTTAAGTGAAAACTATGCCGTTCCCATCAATTGGCAGAATAGGGGGTGAGATTATCTTGCGCTTTTTCTTATCTCTTAGCGTGAATTTCCCATGCCGCCTGAAGACTTGTTGGTTCTCAAGGTGAGCTAATTGCGTTTCAAGGGGACAGCCGGATCTGAAAAGTGGCTGGGGGACAGGGATTCGAACCCCGATACTCAGATCCAGAGTCTGATGTCCTGCCGTTGGACGATCCCCCAATTAAGGAATGTCTTTTGATAGGCAGTGCGGCTTTTTTAGGGGGGGATGGATACCACATCTGACCTTCAAAAGACATTCAAATTCTATATAATCCATTCCGCGGCGATGTCAAGCGAAATAATGAAATCCCGGCTTTGGCGTAAATAACGCAGCTGGCGACGGAAAATCAGGCCGGAAGGCAAAAATGCTTTGGGCAATTGAGGTGGGAAAGAAT
>CAZHVC010000328.1:0-2718 GCA_964535765.1 uncultured Ignavibacteria bacterium
ATTGTCTTCATTTGAAGTTAAAATAGCGGCGGGAGGATCGGCAATGAATAAATATTTCCTCGTCTTATTTTCGGCGGCGGCCTTTTCGACTTTGTCGGCGCAAACGGCAGCCGATATCGCAAAAACGGATCGTCTCGGACAAGCCTTGAACGAAGTGGGTTTGAGCCGCGACAAACTCGGGTTCCATCCCAAAGGCTACTGGAACCGTTTCCCGCAGCCGCGGCATATACCGCACATTCTCCCTTTCTTTGAAGACCTATTTGCTGAACCGCTGAAAGTTTATGATTTTGCCAAAACCATGGGCCACGCTGCCGCTTATTATCTCGAGCCGGCACATTTCGACACCGCCGGCAATTGCCTCTACAATCTGGTTTATCTGACGGGCGTCGATCGCAAGTTGATCGGATTTCGCAATTTCGGGGTGAATTTGAATCCCTCCATCAGCGAAACCAAACCCTTGCTCGATGCCTTCGAACAAATCTACGGCGCCTTCGGAAAACAGCTCGATTTCATGACCTTCAACCAAATTTCCGATTGGCCGAATTATCGCAGAGAGCTCGAAACGAAAACGGCGGCGATTCCGATAGATATTCAACGTCCTGTCGCCACCCTTATGCTCAATCTGCTCGATTCGTGGCGGTGGCATAAAATCGCCGTGCGAAATGTGGATTTCAGGCAGTATTCGGCCTTGTTCGATATCAAGGATCTGGCGGAAACTATCGGCGACGGCCAAATATACTATCCGGAAATCGACGACATTGCGGCTTCTCTGGATGAGCATTCGCTGTATTACTCCGCCATGAAAGCGGTGCAGGCGGCGGAAACCTGCTATAAAGAGCTGAAAAAAACCGCATCCGACCGGAAAAAGGAACTGTCCCGGCTGCATGTCAAGTTCGATTCACCTCTCGGCAGCCTGGTTCTCTGCGGCACCGGCGATGACGAAACGGACTATCTCGATGCCGCCATCTTGATCGACCTCGGCGGCGACGATCGGCATTCCGGCAACTGCGGCGCCACCATATCGCCGGAAAAGCCCCTGGCCGTCATGATCGATCTTTCCGGCGATGACCGATATCTGAATAAGAGCGCGGCCTTCCCATCACAGGGTTCGGCGGTCCTGGGCGCCGGGATTCTGATCGACGGATCGGGCAACGACTTTTACGAGGCTGAACGTCAGGCTCAGGGATGCGCCCTGTTCGGGCTCGGTTTGCTTTTAGATTGCGCTGGAGACGACGATTATCGGATCGAAACGAGCGGCCAGGGATGCGGCTATTTCGGGCTTGGATTTGCCCTCGATTTAAGGGGAAAAGATAGGCGGTATATCTGTGGTGACGGCCAGGGTTTCGGCGGCGTCGGTGGAGTCGGCATATGCGCCGATCATTCCGGCGATGACGAATATATCGCCGAGCCGTTGGCCAGTGTTTTCAACCGGGGCGACTATCATTCCGAAAACAAGATCAACGTCAACTCGGCTCAGGGGGCCGGGATGGGCAGGCGGGGAGATGGTTCCGACGGCCACAGTTGGGCCGGCGGCCTGGGTGCGCTGCTCGATAGCAAAGGCGACGACTCCTATTACTCGGGGAATTGGACGCTGGGATGCGGCTATTGGTTCGGCACCGGCATAGTCTATGACGGCGAGGGCGACGATTGCTATCGTTCGGTTTATTTCACGCAGGCTTCCGGCGCCCATTTCTGCATCGGCGCCCTTATCGACGAGGCCGGAAACGATTTGCATGAGTTGAGAGAAACGGCCGGCGCCGGAATCGCTTTCGGCTGGGATTACACAGTCGCCTTGTTTGTCGACCGTGGCGGAAATGACCGCTACCTCGCCAAAATCATTTCTTTGGCCTGCGCTCAGATACGATCCGATGCTTTCTTTTTCGATATCGGCGGCGATGACTACTACCGGATCGGCCGGGGAACCGACGGTCTGGGAACCGCCACCTATCGCGAAAGCTACGCTAAGCCGAACCGTTTTTCGCCTTACGACTTTTATGCCGGCTCGATCGCTCTGTTCATCGATATCGGCGGGCGCGACATATATGACGAAATCGATGAAAGCGGCAAATTGTCGGTTCCGGCCGCCAAATGGATCAACGATGGTCTCTGGCTGTCGCCGGCCAAAGGATCACCGCATTACGGCGCCGGAAATTTCGGCATCGGGATTGACGCTGGCGACGGTTTTATTCCGGAGCTGGAGACATTCGACAAGTAGGCGGGAACCGGCCCGTTTTTCCAATTAACAAGTAATCGGTCGATTAGAACGGAGGGTTTCGGCGGGGAGTTCGTTCGCTCCGCACGACCCGCCCCGGAAGGCGTATTTGCGGGCGATAGGCGAACAACCGAAGATAACGGCATATAATAAGGAGGCTGGGGGCGCGATCGCGGCGGCTTGCTTGACTTGCCGACAAAGGATGGATATATTGATAATTTGTCAGATAAGCGAAAGTGGCGGAGCTGGCAGACGCGCTGGACTTAGGATCCAGTCCCGAAAGGGGTGGGGGTTCAAATCCCCCCTTTCGCAATAGACCAACACGTCCCAAAGGCATCGAAAAGAAACGATGCCGGCGCAAAGAAGGATAAATGATAAAAGTCGTCGTCAAAAAAGAACCCAACTGCCGGAGAATACTGGAAATCGAGGTTCCCCCGGAAATGGTGGCCGCGGAATTCGAAAAACAATTCATCAATTTCCGCGCCAAGGCGAAAATACCCGGATTC
>CAZHVC010000329.1:0-2715 GCA_964535765.1 uncultured Ignavibacteria bacterium
GGGGAAAGCGGTTTTACTGTCGAGCGGATGGAGATCAACGCTCGAGGGCGGATTTCAAGACGGCAAGGAAATTTTCTCGATCTATCGGTTTTTCGACAAACGCAAAAGGTTTCGGCAGCAAGGCAGAATCTCCGGCGAATAGCTCTTTATAGCGAGTTACACCGCTTAGAATGACCACCGGGACATGGCGTAGTTTAGTATCAAGGTACATTTCCCGATAAAATTCGATACCGGTTTCGTTGGGCATTATGATATCCAGTATGACCAGATCCGGCGTAAACTTTTTTACGATTGTCGAAGCCTCCCTGCCGCCGGTTGCCTGTCTGGTTTGATAACCGTTTTCGGTCAGCAGAGCTTCCAGATAGGCTCTGGTGTCCGATTCGTCGTCGACGATCAATATTTTTCTGGCCTCGGTCATTTTCCATCGGAATGAGGGAAAGCGAATCGGCTACATTGTATAATCAGTATTTTTTTTCAGCAGCGTTTTGATTTTTTCCAGGCTGTCCAGATCCGCTTTTTCCATCAAATCTTTAATTTCGTTCTGAATTTTGATTTTTTCGAGCACTGTTTCTTCCGACTCTTCTATCTTTTCGCCAAGGAGTTTTTTGACGGCGACGATATAGTTCCGGGGATTCACCGGCTTTTCGAGATAAAGCCCCGGTCCGCTCATGGTCAATTCTTTGAGATCGGCTCGGCCGAGATCGTCTCTGGCGTGGCCGGTTACAATTATTATTGGGATTTTGGCCCAAGTCTTGTTTTTCAGAAGTTCGCGATGAAATTTCACGCCTGATTTCCTGGGCATGATAAGATCGAGCGAAATCAAATCGGGCTTCGACTCTTTGACCTTGGCCAAAGCTTCATCTCCGTCGGCGGCCTCGATCACCTGGAAGCCGGCTTCTTCGAGGGCGGCGGAAAGATACTTTCTGATATCCGCTTCGTCATCGACGACAAGAATAGTTTTTTTGACATCGTTTTTATTTTTCGCCATATTTCACTTTCCTTCCCGTCCTTTTTGCAAAAGGAACTCCAACCTTTTCCTGGGTAATTCGATTCTGAAGCGGGCGCCCTGCCCCTTTTGCGAATGGACCATGATTTTGCCGCCGTGTTCGTTGACGATTTTGCGCGTTGTCAGAAGGCCCAGTCCCGTCCCCTCGCCGCCTTTGGTGGTGAAAAACGTGGTAAATATTTTTTTCTTGATTTCGCAATTGATGCCGCAACCATTATCTATGACCTCGAAAACCAACACGCCTTTTTCCTCGGCCACTTTGATTTTTACGAACTTGTCGGCGGCATCGCTCATATTGCAGGCGTCGACGGCGTTGGAGACGAGGTTGGTCAGGCAAGTGTGTATCCCTTTGCGATCGAGGGGGACCGGTTTTATCGATGGGTTCGTCTCCGCTATCAGTCGGATATTTTTGGCGGCCATGCCTTGTTTGTACAGTTCGACAATTTCGCCGACGATTTCGTTGGGATCGACCGATTCGAGATCTGGTTGCTGACCTTTGGCGAAATTCAGAAAATCTTTCACCAGAGAGGTGGTTTTCCTGAAATTCCGTTCAAGCATCTCCCACCCCTCTGAAATCCGCTTTCGATCGTCTTTTTTCATCCCGAGGCTGACTATATACATGCCGCCCTCAAGACCCATCAGGATATTTTTGATGCTGTGGGCTAGACCGGCCACGGTTTCGCCGACGGCGGCCAGTCTTTCGGCCTCGATCATGCTTTCTTCGATTTTTTTCAGATCGGTGATATCGGTGCAGATTTCAATCACGTGCTCTATTCTGCTTTCGCCTCGGGAAAGAGGGGTGGTGGTGACGATATAGTGAGTTCGTTCGCCGGTCCGGCTGACGCCGATTTGTTCGGACCTATGCGTTTTGCCGTCGCGAAAAGTCAAAGCGGCCGGACAGCGAGTGCATTTTTTGTTCTTTTTTTTGTATGCCTGATAGCAATAACGGTTATCGAAGTCGCCGAAATTTTCGCGGAAACTTTCGTTGGCTCTGGTAATCCGGTAATCTCTATCGATCACGGTTATATAGCAGGGAACCCGGTCGAATATTATCTGGTATTCCTTCTGCCAATGTTTCGTTTCAGTGACATCGGTGGACATTTCGAGAACGAAATCGATTTCCTTGCTCGACTTTTTCCGCAGCGGGGCGATATGCACGACATAATGCGCCGGTCGTCCCCGGCGATCGATCCCCAATTCGTCGATCACGCTCGAATGCCCTTTCGTGAAAGCCTCCACGGCATTGCAATGAGCGCACGGCTTGTTCGATTTCTTGTAGGCCTCATAGCATTTTTTCCCTTTCCACCGGCCGAAATACCGTCTGAATGCCTCATTGGCTTCTATTATATTGAATTCACGGTCGATGACGGCCGCATTGAACGGGATTTGATTTAACAGCTCCTGATGAATCCAACCGAGATCGAAACGGTCATCGCTTATGTCCAAGCGATCGTTTTTTTTCATAACCTGGGCATCCCGAATAAGACTTTTATGCCTTAATATTTCCGTGGCATAATCACTTTGTTTATCGGTTTATCAGCATATTTGACCCTGAGGCCGTAGTCGGGTCGGGTGATGTCGCCGTGACAGGCCGGACACAACCCCAGTTGTTTTTTTTCGGCCGATTCGATGGCTTTTACCTTGTGGCAGCCGACGCACAACTTGTGCATGGCATCGACGTATGACGGAGCGCGATAATCGGCCGGGGT
>CAZHVC010000330.1:0-2708 GCA_964535765.1 uncultured Ignavibacteria bacterium
TTGATTACCATACCTATCATATCCGCTTGCAGAAAACATGATCAGCGAATCCGACGGGATATTGATGGCAGTGTCCGGAGAAAGGATTATGCGATCCAGGGTCGCGGAGACTATTTCAAAAGGCAAGGAGGCGACCGGATTGTTTACGACGTTCCGGAGAGAATCAAGGGTCATTACGGTTACGTGATAGTTGCCGGCGACCGTGTCGTTGTTGACCGGCGCAAATTTTATGGTGATCCTGCCGGTATCGGCGTCGTCGCCGTCGTCAAGGATGAATTTCACCGTTTGCGCCATAACATCTATCGAGTCTATCGCCTGTTGGTTGGCGTCGTTCGATGTGTCCGTATCTTTGTATTCGGCCCAGGATATACCGCCAATATCGAAACCGGTGCTGAAATTGACCCAGATTTCGCCCTTGGCCCCGATTCGTGCCGTCGTCAGGTCAAATCCTACGGAATGGGTATCCTGAGCGCCGGCCATGCCTGAACTCAGCGAATCGGTGATATTCATCAGTAAACCATCGAGCAAAACCAACGGCGGCTCATAATCCACGCTGAAAACCTTCGAGTTTATCGAAATCTTGGTGGTCAAAAGCGAATCGGCCGCCGACCATATAAATAACGTCAGCTTCTGACCCGGACGCAGATCGACGAGACCGGGTATGGTGTAATGTCCCGGCTTTATCGGCTTGATCACCACGGCCTTATTATCGACGGCCGAGAAAACAGCCGTTTGCGATTCATCGGCCAAGGCGATATCTATATCGTCTCCCGGTATTTGATGTTCAATCACGATATCGGCACGAAAAAAGGTGTCGGCCAAAAGTTCATTCCAGCCGACGCCGAGGCCGATGAATAACGATAAGAATATTTGGCGCCAAAAACGCCCGCTAAGAGACGAAGTCATATGGCCTAAAATAAACAAAACGGTCGATTTGTCAATACTATATGTGGTCCTTCCCGGCCAGAGAATATTGCTGGATTCAGTTGACCAATAAATAAAAGGCTATGTGATAGGGACGAGAGCCGTTCTACCCACCGAGCGCCTCGAAATTGGCGAAATCGGCATGCAATATGATAATGGCTTCGACACTCCTTTTGACGTGATCACCCTCATGGGAATGGCAGGCTATTATATGAACTACCTCATCCGGCAGGCCGAGTTCATAAGCCAGCGCGGCCCCCGAAATCGGGTGGCGCAGAATTTTCCCTTGCCTGGATTTGCCGATTTTGCCGTTTTCCTTTCCATATTCAAGTAACTTGCCGACGTCATGCAAAAGGCCGCCCGAGATCAATATATCCTGATCGATTTTCAGATATTCCGGATATGATTTGGCGATAATCTCAGCCATCTTAATTGCGCATTGAGTAACGGCGCGGGTATGCAGAATGAGGCTTGGCACCGACTTATCTTTTACCAGTAGCGTAAATGGTATATTGTCAAGATCGGCATCGCTCCAGCCGCCGCGTCTGATAGCCTCGGCGATACAGGCAGCTGTTTTTTGGCGTAATTCCGTATCCTTGATTTGCGCCAATTCAGGAAATAAATCTTGCATGTCTAACTCCTTCTGATAGTCTTGCCAAGATCAACAACGACCTTTTCTCCATCACTGGAACGACTTCAGGCCGCTGGCATGATTCTCGGCAAGATATTCAAGGTTGATTTTTCTGAGGCAGATTTCTGGAACTCATCTATTTTCCCGCCGATTCCAGCGAGAATTCGGGTTTTAATTCGCCGATTTCGATGTTTCGGTAATTTCTTAGCGGAGTGGCGTGGAACCCTTTCAGCGATTCGAACTGGGTTGACGATACCGCTCCCCACTGATGCAGCGCTTCGAGGCTGAATGGTGACAGCGCCCGCCGGTTGCCATCGGTTATTTTACAGGCCATGCCGAGACCCCGGCCGAGAAGGCCGACGCAATGAACACCCTCGGCTCCAACTTTGGCGATCAGTTTCCCCTCACATGTCCGCATGAGCTCGGTATCGTAACGGTTTGTTCCGCCCACCATTTCGGGATGCTGGGTCATCGCCGCCGCGATAGTGCGGCAGGAATCGGCCAAATCGGCGGGCAATGAATCGGGTGCCGAGAATCTGGCGAATCCGAGAGCCATGTTATAGAGCGGCATGCCATGCACCGGCGCCGAACAGCCGTCAATAGCAAGATGGATTTCCTTTTCCGACAGGCGGCAGATTTCGGCGATTGTGCCCGTTATCATTTTTTGGGCGGGATGATCGAAATCGAGATAATTCTCGATTGGATATCCGAGATGACGGCAGAGAGCCAGCATCCCGGCATGTTTGCCCGAGCAGTTATGATGCAGAGTGCTTATTTCCAAAGCCGCAGGCGGTTTGGAATTGGCATATGTATAATAAAGCGGTTCATGAACGCCGCACCTGAGATGTTCCGGACCAAGTCCGATACGATTGAGAATTTCTGCTACCGCTTGAACATGCTGGGGTTCTCCTGAATGCGAGGCACAAATAATCGCCAGATGCCTCGGGGCTAGGCCAAGTCGGGCGAAACCGCCGGTACGGACAAGCGAAACCGCCTGTAACGGTTTGGCCGATGATCTCATGAAAGTGCGGGCGAAAGGATCGCCGACACGATAAAGCAATTTTCCGTCCGCGGCCGCAATCGCCAGGTTGCCGTAGTGGGTTGACTCCAGGCCTCCGTTTCGATACAGGTTTACGACTGGAATGGCCATGCT
>CAZHVC010000331.1:0-2694 GCA_964535765.1 uncultured Ignavibacteria bacterium
GGGATCCGTTTCAGGACGAGCGAATGGCGATAATGTTCCTGGAGACCATAAACCACTACCGCCACCAAAAGTAAAAAGACAAGCCACATAGCTGTTTTATCATGCCTTGCTCTCCCCAGGCGATGACAATATAAGCCACGGCGGAAATTTATGCAATCTCTTTTAATTGGATTATTATCGGAAACCGGATCGATCTGTTATTTGCTTTCAATCAGGCGAAGTTCCAGCTCGTAGCGAAATCGATGACCACGATCGGAATAATGTTCGCCCGAGGCATACCCCCATCGCGAACCCGGCCTCGTTTTTGAAACCTCGCTGGGATATTTATTGAGATCGCCGGCGAAATAAAAAAGACCATCGGTGCGGTAAATATGAAGGGGAATCAGATTTATATTCTGGTTGCCGGCTATCTGCAATCTCATCATCAGCTCGGTGCTCGGGGCTTCGCCGTAAAGCCGTCCGGAAACATCCACCGTTTTCAGATCGTTATCAGCCAACGTAAGTGAAGGTGCCTTATAGTCCCTCCAGCCACCTTTGAGGCGCAATTCCCCCGCCCCTGGGTATGCGGTGGAGCGGGTTTCGTCGGGCTCTGCAATGCTTGAACCGCCTGCCGCTGCAAAAGAATGCGGCAGTGACTCGGCGGCGGCAATTGACCCTGCAGACAATTCCGTTTCGAACGACGCGCGCTTAATCTCAAAACCACCGCTGTCGGCGTTGTTCATCGATTCCGGCAAAGACTTGAAACCAGCCCCGTCACCCACCTCTCTTTCAGGCAAAATCAGGATCATGGCAACCGCCAACACCAGCGAACCTGCCGCCAGAAATCGCCAAAAGACAGGCAATCTCATCATGATCGTCCAACCACGGTTCTCCCGGGTTAGAGGAATTCTACCCATGATTCTGGCCAGAGTTCGGTTGCTGAAATTGCGCCAGTAACCGCTTTCCGGAGGCGCCAAGTCGGCCTTTCGCGCCAGATGGTTTATTCTTTGAATTATCTCGTATTCGGCCAGGCATTCGGCACAGTCATTGACGTGCTCTTCCAACCAGCGGCACTCCCCGATTGCGCCGTCCAGATACGGGCCGATCAACCTTTTATTTTTGCAGTTTCCCATTTTTGTTTTTTTCCGCGCCTTTTAGAATCGCCTTAAGTCGATTGCGCGCCCTGAACAGACGAGACATCACCGTGCCTACGGAACAACCCATTATTTCAGCGATTTTATCGTAGGGCAAATCATCATACGTTCTTAAAATGAGCGTCAGCCGCTGATTCGGCGGCAGCTCATCAAGAGCCTTTTGGAACTGGTCATACTCTTCCCGGTCAACAAGGCGGTCAAGCTGATCGGGGCTTTCCGGAATATTTTCGAGAAACACCCGATTCCCCGGATTATCCAGCGATATGGAGAATCTGGCATGTTTGATATAATTAAGTACGTGATTGACTGTTATCCTATACAACTAGGTATAGAAACTTCTTCCTTGTTTGAAACTCCGCAATCCCAGATATGCCTTGACGAAACTCTCCTGAGCGAGTTCATCGGCAAGATCATGGCTTTTGGTCATCCGCAGGGCGATAAAATACACTTTTTGTTGATACTTGCGCACAAGCAGCTCGAAGGCCTTGATATCGCCGGCCAAAACCCGGCTGATAACCGGCTGATCTTCATCATTCATCATGACCGGCTCGTCCATAGAATTACCGCTATCTATTATTTATACATCCCCGCCGGTTTTTTATTCCCGGACTTAATCACCTGATTCAGTCGGCAGATATGCTGCCTTAGCAACTGGTCTTTGGCGACTCTACCGGATTTCAGGGCGATTTCGCATTCGTAAATCGCATGCAGACATTCAGTTATGGAGCGCTGAGACAATGTCGCAGCGATTTTCCGCAACTTCTCGGCATAGGTGACGAATGATTCCCCATAACCTATCGCTCTGGCCAAAGCTATAGACGGCATATTTGATGATTTCGCCAGATTCAATTTCAAGAAGTAATCTTTCAATCGGTATAAAATGGCCCCCTCTGATTCCTTGGCGAGCAAAAGTTGATTCAGGATTTTCAGCGCACCGGCGACGTCACCGCCGGCGACTTTTTCCGGCAGATCGGTTATTGTCCCCATTGCGCTGCCGCCGCACATCTGCGAGATCGTATCTCTGGTAATCGGCTCTCTTGGCCCGGCATAGAGCGAAAGCTTTTCGATTTCCCGACGAATCCTGCCCGCGTCGGGGCCGATCGTTTCGACGAGATAGAGAGCGTTCTCGCGGGAAAGTTCGGCTTTCATTTCCGCGGCCAGTGCCATAGCCATTTCCGCGGCTTTCTGCGGCGTCTGTTCCTTGAATTCGATACACGATTTTTTTTCGGCAAGCAATGTTTTGAATATTTTCTTTCGCATGTCCAATTTTTCGCAGGTCAGCACCAGACATGAATAGTCGGGAATCTGCCTGATGAATCGATCGAGCAACTCCGATGCCTTGGGGGACAACTTTTCCATATCCCGCAGCACCGTGACCCGCAAAGCCGATCCCATCGGCGGCGACGATACGTTATTAATCAGCGCCGTTATATCGATTCCGCGGCCGCTGAAAACGGCATAGTCGAAAGATTCGAATCCCGGAGTTATCACCGCCGCTATCAGGTCTTTGATTCGTCGCCATTTGAGATACTCCTCCGGACCGTAAAACAGGTAATATCTT
>CAZHVC010000332.1:0-2693 GCA_964535765.1 uncultured Ignavibacteria bacterium
GGTTGTGGGTAGGCAGCCCGGTTTGTTGCAAAGATTCGGCATTCATCTTCTGCTTTTGCCGCTTATCGCCGGGTTTTCCTACGAGTTGCTCAAACTTTCAGGGAAAACACGAAACAAAACGGTTACCAAGTTGCTAATCGCCCCGGGTTTGTGGTTGCAAAAGATAACCACCCGTGAACCGGATAATTCTCAGCTCGAAGTTGCAATCGCAGCTCTCAAGTCGTCTATCGAATAACCCAAAATTCAGGTGAAATTTGACGAGGCGCCGTGGAATTGAACGTTCTTGATTTGCTTAAGCCGGTTCGGGAAAGATTGGTGGAGCTGGATCGTTTGCTGGCTGATCCTCAGATTTTGGCCGATCAGGTCCGCTATCGCGAGGCGGCCCGCGAGCGGTCGCGGACTCAGGAATTGGTGGCTTTGAGTGACGAGTACGAGAAGTTGCTGCGCCTTATCGCCGATTATAAAAGCGTTCTGGCGGAGAATCCCGAGGGGGAAGTTGCAGATATTGCCAGACAGGAACTCGAGGAACTAATTCCACGGAAAGAAAAAATCGAGAGGCGGCTTCAAGCCAAGTTGCTGCCGCCCGATCCCGAAGATTCGAAGAATGCCATCGTCGAGATTCGAGCCGGCACGGGTGGAGAGGAAGCGGCGCTGTTCGTAGCCGACCTTTTCCGAATGTATTCTCGTTTCGCCGAATCGAAGGGGTGGCGTATCGATGTGATGAACTCCAATCCGACGGGGCTCGGAGGTTTCAAAGAAATCATCTTCTCTCTCGAAGGCGACGGCGTTTACGGCGAGTTGAAATACGAATCGGGTGTCCACCGGGTGCAACGGGTGCCGGCCACCGAGGCCTCGGGCAGAGTGCATACGTCGGCCGCGTCGGTGGCGGTTTTGCCTGAGGCCGAGGAAATCGAATTGAAAATAGATCCCAACGAATTGCGTATAGACGTATTCCGTTCTTCAGGGCCCGGCGGGCAATCGGTGAACACGACCGATTCCGCAGTAAGAATCACCCATATCCCCACCGGAACCGTGGTCAGTTGCCAGGATGAAAAATCCCAGCTGAAAAACAAGGCGAAGGCCATGATCGTGCTGCGGGCCCGCTTGCTTGATCGGCTGCGTTCGGAACAAGCCGAAAAAGTCAGCAAAACCAGGCGCACCATGATCGGATCCGGCGATCGTTCCGAAAAAATCAGAACCTATAATTTCCCCCAGAATCGAGTCACCGATCATCGAATCGGTTTGACCATTTATGATCTTGAGCGGATTAAAGATGGAGAATTAGACGAGCTGATCGAAGCGGCCAAAAGGTTCGAGCTTGAAAGACGGATGAGATCGATTGAATCAGGCAAGGAAAGGACCGGCGAAAGTGACTAAGTCTTTCCGGTTGAGGTTTGCCCTGTCGCTTGTTTTGAGCTTGGTGCTTCTCGGCGTATCCCGGAAAATATCGACCAGATCGCCTCTTGATGTTTCGACGGAATTCGAGGGGATCACCGTCAAACACAGAACCGTCACCGAATCGCGGACCGGCGAGGTCAAACAGGTTGCCATCTCGCTTTACGGCGATACCCAGCCGGTGCGAAACGGATTTATCTATTATAATTACGCCGGCGGAAATCCGAAACGGACCGAGATGCGTTTCATCGATTCGAAAACTCTATCGGGGGATCTTCCCCAAGGTCAGCGGGGTCAAAAATTATATTATCGAATAGAATTGATGGGTGACGAAAGATTTTTGACTTCTCTGCCGCCTATCGGTCGTCCGGGTTACCTCGTGAAATACAAAGGGCATGTGACACCGATTGTTTTGATTTCGCATATCATATTGCTTTTTGTTGCCGTGTTTTTTGCCTTTATCGCATTTTTCATCGGCATAGATTTGATCAAGGGAGTCGGCCGGCCGAAATCGGCGTTTCTTATCGCTTCGTCGGTATTCCTCTGCGGGCTGGCGGGAGGTGTCTTAATCGGCCCGGTGGTAACCTATCAAACGTTCGGCGAGGGTTGGGGCGGCTGGCCGATCGGCAAGGACATCACCGACACAAAAACGGAGATATTTTTGTTTTTCTGGTTGGTGGCGATGATATTGGGTATCGGTTTCCAGCGGGGAAGCCGGCCACTTGTTGGCGAGGTCGCCTACGGTTATTTTATAATGTTCTGCTTCGTTATAACGCTTGTTGCATTTTTGATACCGCATTCACTATAAAGGTTGTGCATGGCCGATATCGAAAAAATGGCTCGAATTGCCCTGAAAAAGGCGGATAGACTCGGCGCGGAGTATGTCGATTTCCGTTACGAGGAATCACGTTACGAACGCCTCGATTTCGTTGACGGAACGGCCCGCAAAGTCGAACAATCGACCGATCGCGGTTTCGGAATCAGAGTTATCGCCGATGGAGCTTGGGGATTTTATTCATCGGCTTTCGTCAATCAGCGGGAAATTTCCAGGGCAGCCGAGATAGCCGTAGCGATCGCCAAGGCGTCGGCACTGGTAAATAAGACCAGAATCAGGCTTGCGCCAAAAGCAGCCGCCAGAGATTCCTATCGTACTCCTTTGAAAGTCGACCCCTTTGACATGAACATCTCACAAAAACTCGATTACCTGCGCGGGCTCGATGATCTGGTGGCGAAAACCGACGGATCGATCTCCAGAGAATCGTTTCTGGATTTCAAGAAGACGATCAAATTCTATTGCG
>CAZHVC010000333.1:0-2688 GCA_964535765.1 uncultured Ignavibacteria bacterium
TGCTTTTGGAGAAACTATGGCGGGCGAGGACGGTGAAGGGGTTGGCCGATGATCCCGACGAGTTTCGCCGTATGGCGATGCAATCGATCGCCAGGTGCCGTTTCCAACCGCCGCCTGAACGAAAAAGCAAAACCGAACAGCGGCCGAGATTATCCTATACCGATTTGAAAACATATGAAAAATGCCCGCTGCAATATAAGTTCAAAAAAATATACAAAATGCCGGAGAAAATACTGCCCTATTTTCATCTCGGTTCAGCCATTCATCAAACTCTTTTCGAAGCGATGTCTGTTTCAAAAGACAATAAGACAATAAGGCTGGAGGATCTCGAAGAGTCATTTTTGCTGAAATGGCGGAAAGTTCGCAGCTCCGATATCCTTTGGATGGAAAGCCTGAAAAACGCCGGCCTGCTGATGTTGAAGAATTTTATCGAAATGGAAAAATCGAGAAAAACGGTCCCGCTCGACCTCGAAAAAAGATTCGCCCTGGAATTGGAAAACTGCCAGCTTACCGGACAAATCGATCGGATCGATACCGACGAAGCGGGTGAGTTACATTTGATCGATTACAAGACGGGCAAAATCGGCGCTGTCGAAGGGTCATTTGAACAAGACGACGATCAATTGACAATCTACGCTATCGCCTGTGCTGAACTTTACGGCGGCAAAAGTCCGAAATCGTCGAGCTTGTATTTTTTGGCCGAAAACCGTGAAGTCCGCCAAGTTGTATCGACCAAGCGGATCGATCGAGTCAGAGGCAAAGTGCTGGAGACCGCCGACAAGATCGCCGCCTGCGAGTTTCCGCCGAAACCCAATTCATTCGAATGCGGCCGCTGTTCTTATAAAAATATCTGCCCCCACAAAGCATGAAATATCGGAATCCCCTTGTCAGGCAAGGCGGATTCAGCCTCGATTCATTGATCAATAACGGGCAAGCCCTGTCATGCGATAGGCTTCAGAGTGGCGAATCACAATTTAGAATTAAATCCAGAAATCGGTCTTCACCTGATTCGTCCCCAATGTCATCCAGAGCGATCGCTGCGGAATCCAGAGGATTACTTCTCAGGAGCTCATCGACTCGAGGAATTTGGCGTTCGTTTTGGTTTTCAGGATTCTATCAAGCAGGAATTCCATGGCGTCGACCGGACTCATCTCGTTGAGGAATTTGCGCAAAATCCAGACGCGATTCAATTCCTCGGCCGACAGCAGCAATTCTTCCTTGCGCGTGCCGGATCGATTGATATCGATTGCCGGGAAGATTCGGCGATCGGACAATCTGCGGTCAAGGACGATTTCCATATTGCCGGTCCCTTTGAATTCCTCGAATATCACGTCATCCATGCGGGAGCCGGTTTCGATCAGGGCGGTGGCGATAATGGTCAGCGAGCCTCCCTCCTCGATATTACGGGCGGCTCCGAAAAAGCGTTTGGGCTTTTGCAGGGCGTTGGAATCGACGCCGCCGGACAATATTTTGCCGGAATGCGGAACCACTGAATTATAAGCCCGCGCCAAACGGGTGATGGAATCGAGCAGGATACAAACATCCTTTTTGTGTTCCACGAGCCGCTTGGCTTTTTCGATCACCATTTCGGCCACTGCCACGTGCCGATCGGCCGGTTCGTCGAAAGTGGAGGAAATCACCTCGGCCTTCACGGTGCGCTCCATATCGGTGACCTCCTCGGGGCGCTCGTCTATCAGCAAGACGATCAATTTCACCTCCGGGTGATTGGCGGTGATGGAATTGGCGATTTTCTGGAGAATGATCGTCTTGCCGGCTTTCGGCGGTGAAGTTATCAAGCCGCGTTGACCTTTGCCCACCGGCGTCAACAGGTCCATGATTCTCGTGGTGGCATCTTTGGGATCGAGTTCCAGTTTCAGCTTCTGCTGGGGATAAAGCGGGGTGAGGTTATCGAAAAGAATCTTATGCTTGGCGACCTCGGGATTCTCATGATTGACAGCCTCGATTTTCAGCAGGGCGAAGTATCTTTCGGTCTCTTTGGGCGGGCGGACCTGACCCGAAACGGTATCGCCGGTGCGCAGGTCGAACTTTTTTATTTGCGAGGGGCTGACATAGATGTCGTCGGGTCCCGGAAGGTAGTTGTAATCGGGGCTGCGCAAAAAGCCATACCCTTCCGATAGCACCTCGAGAACACCTTCGGCGAAAATCAATCCGTCCTGCTCGGTCTGCGCTTCCAGAATTTTGAAAATCAATTCCGACTTCTTCAAGCCCGAGATTCCGGGAATTTGAAGCTGTTCGGCAAGGTCACTCAGTTCGTTGATCGTTTTGGATTTCAACTCGACAATATCCATAAGCAACTCCTTGAAAATTTTTTCGATATCGGCATTAGAGTCACGGGCAAACAACCCGTCACAAGATTTTCGAAAAAGCGGGATGAAAAATTGCGGTCAACTTATAATTTCTTTAGGCGCATCTCCCCATAGTTTTTCCAACGCATAATAGTTCCGCGATTCAGGCTGAAATATATGAATCACAACGTTGACATAATCAAGCAACACCCAGCTTAGCCCCTTGTATCCCTCGACGTGCCAGGCCTTCGTGTTTTTGGTCTTCAAGCTATCGACTATATGATCGGCAATGGCCTTGACATGAATATCCACCGACCCAGTGCAGATAACGAAATAACTGGCCACATCGGTTAGTTTGCGCAAGTCGAGTATTACTATATCC
>CAZHVC010000334.1:0-2682 GCA_964535765.1 uncultured Ignavibacteria bacterium
ATGAAATACAGTTTAACGAGTTGCCAATCCTCGGCAAAAGCCAACCTTATTCCCCCGAGGATTTCATCTTCGGTGATGTCTTTTCCCAACATATCACGTAGCCTTTGGGTTCCGGCCTCCGGCGCAAACGTCAAACCACCTTTTTTACCGTTTTTCAGAATTTGGAGTATACGGCTGTTCAGCGTTCCCGGCCGCAAAGACGGCAGCGATATCGAAAAACCGTTCTTGGCCGCCTGTTTCGAAAGCGACTGCAACAAAGATTCGAGTCCCGGATAGTCGGTCGATGATAAAGAAAGCAATGTCAGCTCGTCGTAACCCGTGCTTTTGATTGTTTCAACCGCCTGCTCGATAATCTGTCGCGCTTGGCGATAGCGGCGGGGACGGTATTGATATCCCGCCTGGCAAAAGCGGCAACCTCTCATGCATCCCCGCATGATCTCGATGGAAAGGCGATCATGGGTAATTTCCAGAAACGGGACCAACGGCCTTGAGGGATAATGTTCCGTTTTCAGCTGCCGACACGACTGAATTTTAACTTTTGCAGGCGCATTCGACAAAAAAGTTACGTTTCGGTGGCTGTTTTCCCCCGCGATCTCGATTTTATAAAATGAGGGGATGTACATTCCCGGAACAGCCGCCAGGGCCGTTAAAGTATCTTGGCGGTTTTTCCCTTTATTTTCAATTAGAACATCGAGCAATCTATTCAAAGATTCCTCGGCTTCACCCAGAAACATGGCATCGAAAAAATCCGCCAGCGGCTCCGTATTGACGATGGCTGGACCGCCGGCAATAACCAATGGATATCGTTCGTCTCTATCGGCCGCCCGCAGCGGAATCCCTGCCAGATCCAGCATGTTGAGGATACCGGTGGCGTGCATTTCGTAGGTGATCGAAAAACCGATTATATCGAATTCCGCCAGTGGGGTTGATGTTTCAAGAGTGAAAAGAGGCAGTCCCAGCTGTCTTAGTTTAAGTTCCATATCGGGCCATACCTGAAATGCTCTTTCGGCCAGGCAATCGTCCCGTCGGTTGATCAAGTGATACAGAATCTGCAGGCCGAGATATGAGGAACCGACTTCGTAAATATCGGGAAAGGCAAGAGCTATTTTCAACCTGTCGGTATGTTCCTTGACTATGACGTTGAATTCGTTCCCCACGTATCTACCCGGCTTGCTGACAAACGGCAGGACCGATTTTTCAAGAACGTCCCAGAGCCGGTTTTTGTGGATAAGTCTCATCGCCGGATACCGTTTCCCAAAATCAAAATACCCGACATCCCCGTGACTGTCAAAGCAATTCAAGGCCGACCGGAGTCGTTTCCGTGAACCGTCTTGCTTGACAACAGGAAACCGGCGCCGCATTATTGCAATTTATATTGGTCATGGAGATGCAGAAGACAGCAGGCAAATTGATAATGGAGTACCTTCTGCGCTATCGTTGGCGCTGGTTGCTCGGACTCGGTGCGGTTATCCTGTCGGTGTCGTTTTCCATGATAGTGCCTTGGGTGCTCCGGCAGGCCATAGATTCCCTGAATAGCGGCGTGGCGGCTGACAAGCTTGTTCGCTATGCGGTTATAATAGTCTCGGCGACGCTGATTCAGGGGATATTTCTCTATTTCATGCGCCAGACGATGATCGTCGCTTCCCGTAAAATAGAGTATGACCTGCGCCGGGATTATTTTGATAAAATCCTGAAGCTCGATCGACCTTATTTCGACAAAACGCCCACTGGCGATATTATGGCCAAAGCCACCAACGATCTTGAGGCCGTAAGGAATATGATAGGCCCGGGGATCATGTATTTCGCCAATACCGTATTTACTTTCACCATGGCGCTGGCGATGATGCTGGTGATCAATCCGTTGTTGACCTTGATATCGATCTCGCCGTTGCCGCTGATATCGATTTCCACCTATTATCTCGGCCGCAAGGTGCATCGGCATTATTCGCGGATTCAGGAACAATATTCGACGCTCACCACGGAAGTCCAGGAAAGCCTGTCGGGTATCAGGGTGATTAAAGCCTACGTTCAGGAGGAGAACGTCTGGCGGCGTTTCGCGAAAATCAACGGCGAATTCATCAAACGCAATCTCGATATGATTCGCGTCTGGGGGCTTTTCTTTCCCCTTATTTTCGGGCTGGCCGGTGTTTCGATAGCCCTTGTGCTCTGGATCGGAGGCGGCCAGGTCATTCGGGGCACGAGTTCACTCGGCGATCTGGTGGCTTTCGCTTCATACCTGATGATTTTGCTCTGGCCCATGGCTGCCCTCGGCTGGGTCGCCGGAATGTATCAGCGGGGGATGGCCTCGATGAAAAGAATAGCCGAGGTGTTCAACAGCCGCCCCGTAATAGTCTCGCCTGCCGGCGCTAAAGCGGGAATCATCAAAGGCGATATCGAATTCCGCAACCTCCATTTCGCCTACGACGGAAATCCGGTCTTAAGCGGCATTAATTTGAAGATACCGGCCCGCAGCCGCGTTGCCTTTGTCGGACGCACCGGAGCGGGCAAATCAACCCTGATTTCGCTGATCCCGAGGATATATCCTGTCGGCGACGGCATGCTGTTCATAGATGGCATAGATGTCAATCGCTATGATCTGGCCGCACTCAGATCGCAAATAGGCCTTGTCAGTCAGGAACCGTTTCTTTTTTCGATATCGATCAAAGACAACATCGGTTTCGG
>CAZHVC010000335.1:0-2678 GCA_964535765.1 uncultured Ignavibacteria bacterium
CAGAAATAAATGGAATTATATTTGCTGAGACACGGCCGACCGAATTCCGAACTGGTCGATCCCCAGAAAGGCCTGTCGCCGGAGGGGCAGTCGGAGATAAGCTCATTAGGGAAGCTGATCAAGCCATTGAATATTGCCGTGTCTGAGATATGGCATTCGGGGAAAACGAGGGCGCGGCAGACCGCCGAGATCATCTCATCTTATATCGAAGTCAAAGGCGGAATTATCGAAAAGAGCGGATTGAATCCAGCCGATCGAATCGAGCCGATAGTCGGGCAGATCTTGGCTCACAAGCGGGATCTGATGATTGTCGGTCATGCTCCATTTTTACCTAACCTGTCGTCGCTGCTTTTGACCGGAGACCCCAACCGGGCGGCTTTGGATTTCGGCACGGGAACGTTGGCTCGTCTTGCCCACCTCAACGGCCGTTGGCTGCTTTGTTGGCTGGTAAGGCCCTGGCCGGAATATGCAAGCGATACATCAAGGATTCAATCGTATCATTAATGTTGGCAACGATTTCTTTTTGCATTCGCAGGCTGAAGCGATGATGGTCAAAGAGAAAATCGGCGCCGGCGGTTGCGGATCACCGAGATTGGCTTTTGAAAAAAAGGGATATTTTTTTGGCCTGACGGTGGCCCGGCGGCTATGGTTTTGCAACTGTTGAGAGGATTTTCATGAAATATGAATTGAAACGGATTGATCTTTGGAGCGCCATAAAGATATCGTTCGTCGTTCATGCGATTGTCGGATTATTGGTGGGGATCCTGATCGGGTTGGCGTTTTCGTTGTTTTTCGCGTTCGTCGGGCAGTTTGCACCGGCTGACGATATCGAGGCGAGCCTGTCGGAATTCGGTCCTCTCGGCGGTTTTTTGATCGGAATGTTTTATGCGGTCTTTATCGCGGTCGTCAACGGCGTGATAATGACCGGAATGGCCGTGATACTGTATAATCTTGTTGCCGGCTGGGTCGGCGGGCTGACATTCGAGGCCGAGCCGAAAGCGATGGAGACGATACAGCCGACGATGACCTTGGCCGGCGATTCGGCGGCCGAAAAGCAGGTGGGCGATGTCTGAAATCAGGGTTCGCATAGCACCATCACCATCGGGATACCTTCATATCGGAACAGCCCGGGCGGCTTTGTTCAACTGGTTGTTTGCCAGACGCAACGGCGGAAAGTTTCTGCTGCGGATCGAGGACACGGATACCGAGCGATCATCGCCGGAGATGGTGAAAGTGATTTTCGACAGTCTCAAATGGCTTGGACTCGACTGGGACGAACCGCCGGTTTTTCAATCGCAACGCTATGCGATTTACAAGAAGTATGCGGACAGACTGATCGAAAGTGGCAAGGCCTATTATTGCTGGTGCACGCCGGAAACGCTGAAAAAAAAGCAGGAGCAGGCTATCGCCGAGAAGAGACCGCCGCGTTACGATAGGACCTGTTTCAATCTGCCGGAGGAGACCAAGAGGCGGAATCTGGAAAAAGGGATGCCGGCGGCTATCAGGCTGTATGTGGGGGAAGGTTCGACGACGTTCGACGATTTGATAATCGGCCGGATCACCCGGGAACACAAAGATATCGACGATTTCGTGGTGGCGCGCTCCGATGGTCGGGCCGTTTACAATCTGGCGGTGGTGGTTGACGATCATGAAATGCGGATCAGCCACGTAATCCGGGGCAACGATCATATATCGAACACGTTCAAGCAAATATTGCTCTACCGGGCGCTCGGAATCGAGCCGCCGCGATTCGGCCATCTGCCGCTGATCCTGGGGGAAGACCGTTCCAAGATGTCGAAACGCCACGGGGCGGCGGCGGTCACCGACTACAGCCAGGAAGGGATCCTTAAAGAGGCTTTGCTAAACTTCATAGCGCTGCTGGGTTGGTCGCCGGGAGACGGGAAAGAGATAATGAGTCTGGACGAGATGATCGAAAGTTTCAGTCTCGAACGGATAAATCCGACCAACGCCGTTTTCGACATGAACAAACTGTATTGGATGAACGGCGAATATATCCGCCGGAAGCCCGACCATGAGTTGGTCGATCTGTTGCGTCCGTTTCTGGTCGAGGCTGGATTGGCGACGCAGTTGTTTATAAGCAGCCGCTGGGATTACATGATGAAGTTCGTCGCTTTGCTGAAAGAGCGCTGCCGGCTGCTGACCGATTTTGTCACCCTCGGCAGATATTTCTTCGTCGATGATTGGGAATACGATCCTGCCGGCGTGGCTAAGCATTTCAGCGGGCCGAATATCGCCGATAATCTTGAATCTCTGGCGTCGGCGTTGGCGGAAGTTTCCCCGTTCGAAGCGGCGCTTATCGAAAATAAATTGAGAGCGACGGCCGAAAAAGCGGGCCTGAAGGCCAAGGAGCTTATCCACCCTACGCGGCTGGCGTTGTCGGGGATGACCATGGGGCCGTCGCTGTTCGAGATGATGGAGTTGCTGGGCAAAGAGCGCTGCCTGATGCGGCTTGGGAATGCGGTGCGGTACATCAGATCGAAAAAGGTCGAATCGGCGTGAAAGAAGATCAAGACCGCGGTCAGGGCGAAGACGATAGCCCCGCTTTTTGATCGAATCTATCGGTAAACGCTATATCGAGGTCGGCAGCCGGCGGTAGGATTTCCGGCGGTTGGCTTCCCCAATCGAATGTGGAGCTAAAGGATGGTGCGGTTTTCAAC
>CAZHVC010000336.1:0-2673 GCA_964535765.1 uncultured Ignavibacteria bacterium
AGCGAAAGGCGGGTGAGATAATCATATACCGCCTGGATCGAATAATCGGGCAGCAGCGAATCGTAATCGTGGATACCCAAGCTGGTTGCCCAGACAGGATTGAAACGGCTTTTGGCGGCCAGATATTCGGCGGCCAGGTCGTTCAGATTGCCGGCGCCGACTGTAACCACCGATGCCAACAAGGCCACGGTCAGAACTGCGATTTTTTTCATGGTCGATCTTCCTATTTTTTCAGTAATAATGAAACCGATTCAATATGGTAGGTATGGGGAAACATGTCAACGGCAACCGTTCGCTTCAATTCGAATCCGCCTTCGCCGAGCAACCGCAGGTCACGGGCAAGGGTAGCCGGATTGCAGGAAACATAGACCAGCTTGCGCGCATCCAATTTCAGGATTCCTTCGAGCGCTTTCGGATGGAGTCCAGCGCGCGGGGGATCGACGACGACGATATCGGCCGGTCCGGCGTCGGCGATATAACGTTCGACCGAGGCGTGAACGAATTCGACATTGCCGATACCATTTTCGGCGGCGTTCAAGCGGGCGTCGGCGACCGCTTTCGCCTCCGACTCGACGCCGATGCCCCGGGCATCCGCCCCGGCCAGGAAGATGGCGATAGTGCCGGTTCCGCAATAGAGATCGAGCACTCTGTCAGTCTTTTTGGGGGCGGCGAATTCGATCACCACATCATATAGAATTTGGGCTTGATAGGAATTGGTTTGGAAAAAGCTGTCGGGTGAAATCCTGAATCGATAGCCGCCCAATATTTCGTAAATATACTCCCGCCCGACAACGAGTCCGCCGCTGAAGCCGGAAGGATACATGTCCCAGCGGGCGATATTGGCTTTGCGGCCGTTGATCATCCAGAACACCCCCTTGACCGCGGGAAATGCGGCGGCGGTCGATTCACACAGGCCGACAAGTTTCTTTTCATAACCGGCAAATTCGGCCGAAGTGACAAAAATGACCATGGCCTCGCCAGTATGTTTGCCTTCGCGGACGATCAGAAACCGCATCAAGCCGGAATTGTTCAAGATATCGTAGGCGGGCAGGTTCGAACGAAGGCATTCGGCGCGGACATGACTGACGATTTCATTCGATAATTCGGATTGCAGGTGGCAGGTATCGAGCTGAAAAATTTCGTGGAAAGAACCGGAGCGATGCAATCCCAGAACAAGGCCTTCGCCGCCGGCGGTGAAAGAAAACTCCATCTTGTTGCGGTAATAATAAATCTTGCGGGCGCCGATCGGCGGTTCTACCGGCGGGTCGGCGAATCCGGCGAGATGGATAAGTTGCCTTTTCAACTGTTCGGCTTTATAGGCCAACTGCCGGTCATAGGCGTAATTCTGCCATCTGCAGCCGCCGCAGACACCGAAATGAGCGCATACCGGATTCTGCCGGAAAGGCGATGGCTTTTCGAGCGTAACCGCCACGGCCTCGATATATGATTTTCTGCGTCTGGTCATTTTGACCGAGACGATGTCGCCGGGTAAGGCGTTGTCGACGAATACCACTTTGCCGTCGTATTTGGCCACCCCACGGCCGCCATAGGCAAGGTCGGTGATTTCAAGAGAAATTAGATTGGAGTCGCTCGACAGAGGCTCACTCTCTTTTACACAGGGCTTTTTCGGTTTTCCGGATCGAACCGGACCTGATTCGACAATCAGATTCCGAAAACATTTCCAAATAAAAAAGCGGAAGGGACAGGAATCGAACCTGCCAAAACCGGGGTCTCCGGTTTCCAACGATTTTGAAGACCGCGAGGGCCACCAGACCCCATCCGCTTCCGACGGCAAATTAGGCGATTGTTCGCCGGCAGGCAAGCCAAAAAGAAAGCCGAATCAAATCGATTTACCGGGCAATTCGAGCGGATTGACCACGGCCAGCATCTCCTTTTGAAAGAAGGCCTCGCCGTATTTGGCGCCGATCATGTAGCCGTAACGGCGGTTCTGGATCTCCATGAATTCGAAAATATTCCTTGCCGGAGGGTAAACCTCGCGCCGGCCGGGTATTTCCTCGAATTGACTTTTGTAACAGGCGACCGCCTGACATTTGCGTTGGAACTGATCGGTGATATCGACTACGAAAGTCGGCCTGATTTCCTGAAAGCTGCAGGAATAAATGATCTTGCGCGGCCGGTGAGGTTCACCGCCGATCGGCAGTTTGGCCAGGCCGGCCAGAAAGCAGCCGCGGTAGCCGATAGCGCCGGCCGCCGTGTGATCGGGATGTCGCTGATTGCCGTAGGGCAGAATCACCAATTGGGGCCGCGTCCGGCAGATAATTCGGGCGACTGCGAGGGCGTTTTCCTGTGAATCGAACAATCCGGCATCCGGCAGTCCGAGATTATGACGAAAGGTCAAGCCCATCAGCGCGGCGGCCGCCTCGGCCTCTTTTCGGCGCGTCTCCGAGTCGCCGCGGCTGCCCGATTCGCCGGCGGTCAAATCGAGAATCCCGACTTTATAACCGAGATCGATCAGTTTGATAATAGTTCCGCCGCTGACTATCTCGGTATCGTCGCGGTGGGCGGCTATGGCCAAAGCATCAAGCTGAAGTTCATCATTCATTGATAATTTCCTCGTAATAAGCGCGATATTTCTCGATCACATCGCCGATCCGGTATTTTTCCAGCACCAGCTGACGGGCCGCCTCGGAAAACGTCCTTGCCCTGTCGGGA
>CAZHVC010000337.1:0-2673 GCA_964535765.1 uncultured Ignavibacteria bacterium
GGACATCATTTCTATAGCGCAGCAATCCAAGCCGAATCCAAGCGGCCAGACCGACGATTTACGAGCCCAGCCGACCGCCTTTTCCACGGACGTTAACATGATGCCGTCGGGAATAATCTTCTCTATTCCCATGACAATACCCCCTTGCCGATAATATAGAAATAGCCAAGCAGCAAGATCAGAATGAACAAGCCCATTTCAATCAAGCCGAACAACCCGAGGTCTTTGAAAATGAGCGCCCAGGGAAATATGAAGACCGCCTCGATATCGAAAATTATGAAAACGATCGCCACCAGATAAAATTTGACGGGAAATCGGCCGCGGGCATCCGTTTCCGGAATAAGACCGCATTCATATGGGGCGACTTTGCGGTTGCTCCGGCTGCGCGGGGCGGTCAGCATAGGGAGGTAAATCATTACCAGCACGGCAAATACGGTCAGCAGTGCAAGTATAAATATCGGGAAAAGAGACTCAAACATCCAAGCCACCTGTGATTTATTTCACAATAAGGGCGCAAAAAAATAAAACCGCCCGTTATTTTAGGGCATGATAATACTATTGTCGCCGCCTTATTGTCAAATCATTTTTAATTCAAACAAGCAGTAATTTCTCCATGTAATGTATTGTTGTCAGCGCCGGTTATGGCGACTTCCACAAGACTGCGTTCCGCCGACGTTCCAGCGCGAAATTTCACCCTGAGATAATTACGGCTGGTACCGATAACCATTTCTCCATTCGATCGGTTCTCCACGACGACTTCGAGCCTTTCTCCGATGAATCGCCTTAGATGTTCGGCTTGTTTTTTTTCACCGATCCGGACAATGGCGGCATGTCTTGATCTTATTACAGCCGGCCCAACCTTATCAGGAAATTCCGCAGCTGGAGTCTCTGGTCTGTCGGAATAGGAAAACACGTGCAAGAGATGAATCGGCAGATTCTCGAACAATTTCAGACTTTCGCCGAAATCCGCAGCCGTTTCGCCGGGAAAACCGACCATCATATCGGCGCCTATAGTGGTATCCGGCCGCACCCTGATCGCCTTCTCGATAATGGATTCGATTTTTTTCAACGAATAGCGGCGGTTCATCAATTTTAGAATTTTTTCGCTACCCGATTGAATCGGCAGATGGAGATGAGGACAAATTCTTTCCTGCTCGGCGTATAATCGCAACAAGGCCGGGGTGATTTCATTCGGTTTAAGCGAGGACAACCGCAGGCGCGGCATTGATGTCTCCTTGATTATGCGTTCAAGAAGGCCGGCAAGTCCGAAATCGTGCCGATATTTGCCGATATGCACTCCGGTCAGCACGACCTCGCGGTAGCCGTGCTCGAATAGGGCATTGATTTCTTTTATAATGCTTGAATGCGGGCGGGAGCGGGGCTTTCCCCTGGCTCTCCAGATCGTACAGTATGAGCATCCATCGGCGCAGCCGTCCTGGATCTTGACGAACGCCCGGCTATGGCCATCCATGCGGCTGATCGAATTTTCGTTTTCACCAGTACGCCATTTTCCGCCGATCATATCGACGATCAGTTTCGGAATTTCGTGTTTCATTGAATTGCCGGCCACAAGCGCGGAATTATCGAGGCTCTTCAACAGAGATGGATTCAATTCGGCCAGGCAGCCGGTGGCGATTATTTTCGCCTCGGGGTTGCGGCGTCTGGCGCGCCGGATCGAATTCCGCGAATCGGCATCAGCGCGACCGGTAACAGTGCATGTATTGATAACATAGATATCGGCGTGTTCGTCGAAGCCGACCCTTGTTATTCCAAATGGTTCCAACGCTTCGGCAATCGCCTGAATTTCATATTGGTTCAGCTTGCAGCCTATTGTATCGAAAGCGACTCTAAACATTTGCCACAGCAACAGCGGTAGTTATAAAATTGTTCCCGACGAAAATCGTAGTAAACAGCGTTGATTTTTGAAATCAAGTCTGCTTTTTCCTTTCACCGGCACAAAAGTCGGCCATAGCTCTCCACCATCGATCAAGCCGCGGCAAAAACAAATACGCCAGCACGGCCAACACCCAACCGGCCAGCAGATCGACGATATAATGATGTCTCAAATAAACGGTCGATAGAAACAGTCCTATACAAAAAGGCAAGAGAACCCAAAACGTGGTTCGGGTATATTTCCAAGCGAACATCAGCGACAGCAACGTCACCGCCGCATGTAATGAGGGAAAAGCGCAGCGCGATTCGCTTGGCAGAACACTGAACATCAACGTTTCGACGTTGTGAATTGGAGAGCCGTCGAATTTAACATAAAAGAGATGTTTCAGCGTCAGCCTTGGAGGGGCGGCGGGAAAAAGCACATACAATATATATCCGCAATAAAAACAGAGAATCACGGTCACCAGCGTTTCCCTGAATTCGGCCCGCATATTCTTCAGGTATAAAACAATGGCAACGATAGGAGCGAACATAAAGAATATCATGTAGCAAAACGAAAATATCTCGGTTAAGGTCGGGTTTATGAAACGTTGCGCCCAAACGCAAGGCTGGACCCCGAACAACCACTGGTCTATGGCAATCAACGTATCGTGAATATCGTTGGGATTGGCGAAATGCACCGTATCGTGCAGGTTGGTATAGATAGCCAAGCAATATGAAAAAGGAAGAACGTCGCGCAAGAACCGCCAGCCGGGCCGAAAACGCGCCACCAGATAGGCT
>CAZHVC010000338.1:0-2667 GCA_964535765.1 uncultured Ignavibacteria bacterium
TCCCGAATCCTGTTGTAAAATAAACGGTTTCAATAAAAACGATCGAGGAAAAACCAATGCGCTCAATAAAAACAAGCGACGGCTACATGCTTCGCCTCGAAAAAGGTGAGGAGGTGACGGCTGCCGTAGTCGATTTCATCGCCCGGCAAAACATATCCTCGGCGACCGTTGCCGGTCTGGGTGCCGTAAGCGATGTCACGATCGGTTATTTCAGCAGCCATGCCAAAAAATACTATCAGCAATCTTTCGAGGGCGAATTCGAGCTGTTGAGTTTGACCGGCAATATTTCGTGGTTGGAAACCAAACCGGTCCTTCATGCTCACGTTGTGTTAAGTAAAACCGACTACAGCCTGATCGGCGGGCATCTGTTTTCGGCCGTCGTGGCGCTTACGGTCGAGCTTCATATCCGCGTTTTCGAGCCGAAAATCAATAGAAAGATGAATACGGAGATCGGCCTGAATTTAATGGATATCTAAATGGCGACCATTATCACTTTGATCACCGATTTTCGCACCAGCGATGGTTACATGGGGGCGATTTTCGGCGTCATCAAGTCGATTAATCCAAACGCCGAGATTATCACGATCGCCTCGAACATACCTGCCGCCGATATTCGGAAAGCGTCGCAGGCGCTGTCGAACAGCTACCGATTCTATCCTCCCGGCACGATCCATATGGTGGTGGTCGATCCGAGTGTCGGTCCGCGGCGGCGGGCGCTTATAGTCGACGACAAACGTTATCTGTATCTCGGCCCTGATAACGGTGTCCTGTCGCCGGTCTATCGAAATCAGCCCGGGGCGCGCATCCATCAGATAACCAATGAGAAATTCCGCCTCGTCTCCCGTTCCGAAACCTTTCACGGCCGGGATCTGTTTGCGCCGGCGGCTGCCTACTTGAGTCACGGAATCCCTCCCGAAGAATTCGGTCCCGAGATCACTGATCCGATCATGTTGGATTACCCCAAATTGGAGGTTGTGGGAAATGATCTCGTCGGCCGGGTGATCGATATCGATGCTTTTGGTAATCTTATCACGAACATTTCCGCGGAATTCGTCGATGATGCCGCGGTGATTCAATTTTGCGGCCGAACGATCAAAGGCCTATCCCGTTGCTATTCGGATGTGCCCGAAAAGCACCCGCTGGCCTATATCGGATCGTCGGACACTCTTGAGATTGCCATAAATCGAGGCGATGCCGCCAATTATTTCGGCGCTTTGATCAACGAGGAAATCCGCCTGGTCGGCGCCGGACATCGCCTGAACGCTTGAAATTCCATGAGCCCTCGCCGAACCGCCGAAAACGCTCCCGAGATGCCTTTTCTCGACCATCTTGAGGAGCTGCGATGGCGCCTGATAAAATCGATCGCCGCAATCGTGATCGGCGCCGCGTTGTCCTATATATATTCCGATAGGCTGTTCATGTTTCTATGGCATCCGCTTCAGATTGCGGCTCCGGGGATGAAAATTCATTTTTTCAGGGTGGCCGAGGCGTTCAATGCGCGTCTGAAACTATCGGTGGTGGCCGGTTGTCTGCTGACTTCGCCTTTCGTTATTTATCAGATATGGCAATTCGTGCTTCCCGGCCTTTACCGGCGCGAAATCAGAATAGTATATCTGATTGTTCTATTTTCCACCTTTTTCTTTCTCGCCGGAGTGCTGTTCTGCTATTTCGTGATGCTTCCCTACGGGCTTGGCTTTTTGCTGGAACAAGCGCCGCCGAACACCGAACCGACAATCATGATGGGGGATTACCTCAACTTCGTGATGTGGATGATACTCGCTTTCGGTTTGGTGTTTCAGTTGCCGGTGGTGGCCTTCTTTCTCGGCAGGATCGGGATCATCAGCTCGCGATTGCTCAAATCCGGCAGAAGATATGCAATCGTTATCATCGCGGTTGTCTCGGCGGTGATTACCCCTCAGCCCGATTTCGTCAGTCAGGGGATGCTGGCATTACCACTCTATTTTCTTTATGAACTATCGATATTGTTAGTGAGATTCACCGGACGCGCCGAGCCGCTGCGCGGAAAGAATCTTGCCGGTTAGCCAAACCGTTATCTCTTTTGGGAATAAGTCGGGCGTTCGGAATTAAAAATACGTGCCGAATAGCGATTCCGAATTTGCTTCCGGAAAGTTCCACGGCCGAGCGGCTGGAAACGGACAAGATCGTTTGCCGATTGCCGTTTTGGAACATAATTTGCTGAATTAGGGTTAGAAAAACGAATGAGATAGGCTATTGAAATGAAAAGACTTACGCTAATCGTCACAACCTTGATACTGATCACCGGAACGGCTTGCCCGCAATATTTTTTCGGCCAGAATAAGGTTCAGTATGAAAAATTCGATTGGCAGGTGATGAAAACCGATCATTTCGATATCTATTTCTATCCTGAGGAAGAGGAAATCGCCGGCATCGGCGCCCGCTTGGCTGAGGAAAGTTATGCCTATCTTGCCGAAAAATTCAATCATGTGATCGGCAAAAAAATCCCTCTGATTATTTACAGCCACCCGTCATATTTCAGCCAGACGAACGTCGTCCCGGACCTTCTGCCGGAAAATGTCGCCGGATTCACCGAATTTTTCAAGGAGCGTGTGGTCATCCCGTTCGATGGATCACTGCGCGATTTCGATCATGTGATCAGGCATGAACTGGTGCACGTTTTCATGATGG
>CAZHVC010000339.1:0-2652 GCA_964535765.1 uncultured Ignavibacteria bacterium
TGGCGTAGTCAATAAGCCTTTTCGAGTGGATTCCCAGTTCGG
Source organism: uncultured Ignavibacteria bacterium (assembly GCA_964535765.1). Lineage (GTDB taxonomy): Bacteria > Zixibacteria > MSB-5A5 > UBA10806 > 4484-95 > JBBIRK01. Next base: position 43 of record CAZHVC010000339.1, read on the forward strand.
GCTTAAATGAAGCTATCATGGCCTGGAACTCCGGAAGCGACGAATGAACCACCTCGTAGGGCCTCAGCTCCAGCCCAGACCGTTCGTAATTCAAAATCAACCCCAATATTTCCCATCTCGAATGCTCCTTCATCTTAATTTTATCGACTTCACGATACACACCTTCGGTGAACGTCTTGAGCAACTCGGTGCGGTAAGAACCCGGCGAAAACGAGTCGACTTTGCCGCTGACCATGGCGATCAATTTCCCCACCCAGCGGGCGTGGTTGATTTCATCGGATACGGCTTCTTCCCAAAAATACCTTTACTCGGGAAACAACGTTACCAATTCGCCATAAAACACGCCGAGCGCCAACTCGCAGTTTTGCAGATGATACAGTTCCTCCATCAGCTGATTCTGGCCCCGTTTAGGCAACATGACTCCAGTCCGTCCTATCGGCGAATGATGTACTAATGTAGTATGCCCCATCCGAATATCGACCTATTTTTACAATTCTTAAACCATCGGCCGAAAGCCTGCGGGGGTTCCTTTTCGCCCGACCGTCCCGGCGGTCATTCCTTCGTTTCGATTTTGCTTGAAATGTCATAAGTCGACACCTATTTTTGCCGTTTGCAAAGGGTATCGATATGACGGTGCCGGCCGGTAAAATCGTGCCGGGAACTTGTTCGAGATTAGAGGCTTTATCGATGGGACAGAACATTGTTGAAAAAATCGCCCAGAGGTTCGCCGTAGGGCTGGCTGAAAATCATTCAGTCAGGGCCGGCGACTATTTATCGATCCGTCCGGCATACGTGATGACTCATGACAATACCGGAGCGGTGATCCCCAAATTCAAAAGCATCGGTGCCGCCAAAATCGCCGATCCCCGGCAGGTGGTTATCGCTCTGGACCACAATGTCCAGGACACCAGTGAGACCAATCTTGCCAAATACCGCAAAATCAGCGAATTCGCCGAGGCCAACGGCGTCGATTTTTATCCCGCCGGCAGAGGGATAGGCCACCAAATCATGTGCGAGGAAGGTTACGCTTGGCCCGGCACCCTGGTGGTCGCCTCCGACAGTCATTCCAATATGTACGGCGGGCTCGGTTGTCTCGGCACTCCGATTGTGCGCACCGACGCGGCCGCTATCTGGGCCACCACCAGAACCTGGTGGCAAGTTCCGCCGGTTGCCAAAGTCGAACTGACCGGCAGACTGCGCCCCGGCGTTACCGGCAAAGATGTCATAATCGCTCTCTGCGGCTTTTTCAATAAAGACGAGGTCCTGAATCACGCGCTCGAATTCTGCGGCAACGGAGTTTCCGCCCTATCGCTTGACCAGCGGCTTACTATCGCCAATATGACTACCGAGTGGGGCGCTCTGGTGGCCGTTTTTCCGGTCGACGAGGTCACTCTCGATTGGCTGAAACGAAGGGCTGATTTTGTGGCCAGGCGCGGCCTGGCCGGGGTGCCGTCCGATGCCGACGGCAACGGCAAACATCCCCGGCTGAATCAGGAAAGGATCGAGAAACTCAAAAAGGAGGTTATTTCGGCTGATCCCGATGCCTTCTACGCTCGGGAAATCGTCTTCGACCTGGAATCGGTTGAGCCGCATGTCAGCGGCCCCAATACGGTGAAAGTGATAACGCCGGTCTCGCAGATCAGCAAACAGCGAATCAAGATCGATAAAGCTTACCTCGTTTCCTGTGTCAACAGCCGGGTGGAGGATATCGCCGAGGCCGCCCGCGTGGCAGCCGGGAAAAAAGTGGCTGCCGGTGTGGAATTTTACATCTCCGCCGCCTCGAGCGAAATTCAGGCCGAGGCCGAAAAGCGAGGCGACTGGCAGATTCTACTGGATGCCGGAGCCATTCCTCTGCCGCCCGGGTGCGGTCCCTGCATCGGTCTCGGCAAAGGTTTGCTGCAGGCAGGGGAGGTCGGCATCTCGGCCACCAACCGTAATTTCAAAGGTAGGATGGGGTCTGCCGACGCCAAAGCCTATCTCGCCTCGCCGGCCGTGGTGGCCGCTTCCGCCATCGCCGGTTATATCGATATGCCGGAAAATATCCGCCTGCCGGGAAATCTGAAACCGACCGGCAAAATGTCCAGCGCCGCCCGCAAAGAACAAACGACTCCGACAGTGAGAATAATCGAGGGGTTCCCCGAAACCCTCACCGGTGAAATCATTTTCTGCAATCAGGATAATCTGAACACCGACGGTATCTATCCCGGGAAATACACCTATATCGACGATTTCACTCCCGCACAACAGGCGGCGGTCGTCATGGAAAATTACGATCCCCAATTTGCGACGATCGCCCGCCGCGGCGACCTGCTGGCCGGAGGTTACAATTTCGGCACCGGCAGCTCCCGTGAACAGGCCGCCACCGCCCTCAAATACAAGGGAATCGCCCTGGTTCTGGCCGGTTCTTTTTCCGAAACTTACAAGCGCAATGCGCTCAATAACGGTTTTCTGACTATCGATGCCCCTGAGCTGATCGATGAATTGAAATTGAAATTCGGTTCCGCCAAGCCGACTTTGCGCACAGGTGTTATCGCCACCGTCGATTTTCGGCATTCGACTGTCGAATTCTCCGGCAAGAAATACCCGATCAGACCGATAGGCGAGGCGGCG
>CAZHVC010000340.1:0-2639 GCA_964535765.1 uncultured Ignavibacteria bacterium
GATACGACCTATAGTGGTATCGATGGTTCCTATTTTCTCGGACCGCTGACATCCGGCCTTTACAGCGTGACTTTTTCGGATACCGGCCACGGCGATACGACCGTTACCGATGTTCATATCACGCCCGGTGATACGACTGTTCTCGATATGTACCTTTTCGGCGCGCCGCCGGGGTATCTGGCCGGACACGTTTTTCAGGGCCTGCCGCCTTTGCCGATTCATGGGGAAAGGATAATCGCTGCTGGAGCCGACACCGATACGACTTTGAGCGATATTGATGGATACTACAGCATCGGCCCCTTGACTCCCGGCACATACAACGTGGCTTTTTCCGATACCGACAACGGCGATTCGACGGTTGGCGGGGTACAGATCGTCGGCGGCGATACCACAATCCTCGATATGCATTGGAACGCTTCCTCGTGCGATTATATCCCCGGCGATATCAACGGCGATGGCAACCGGATCGGCGGCGATGTCACTTACGGCGTGCGCTATTTTAAGGGACTTGGCGCACCGCCGCCCGACAGCTGCTATCTCGATTCGACCTCGACCTATCTTTATGTGGCCGGTGATGTCAACGGCAATTGCGAGTTCCGCGGCTCGGACATCACCCGGCTGGTGGCCTATTTCAAAGGGGCGGCCGAACTGAGTCATTGTCATTTCTTCCCGCCGCCGGGGCGGCGCGGATTGCCCAAAAACTATCGGCCGGTGTTTTCTAAGTAAAGCGGATTGAACTACCCGAAATCGAATCGAACCGGCGTGGAATTTCCATTTAAGGGGCGGCTGAGCCTGTCGCGCCGGCTTTATCGATTCCGATCGCCGCAGATAAGACCGTTTCCTGCGCCACGGTGAGAAAGACGCCGAGTGGCTGGCCGACCGTGTCAGAAAAATCTCTCATCACTTTCGATACGATTGCATCTGGCTGATTTATTTGTTATAATCGGGGCGATGCAATCACCGGCCTAATGCAAAAGGAGCCGAAATGACGAGAATATTGCTGCCGCTTTTGGCGCTGTTGGTCATCAGCCTCTTTATCCAGAGCCAGGCGCTGTTCGGTCTGCTTATCCTGGGAGCCGTGATCTATATTTATGCGATCAATAATCCGCTGAAACATGAGCGGGCTTACCGGCTGAGAAGTTTCTGGAACTGGTTCCCGATGGGTTTGACCTACGCTTTCCTGTATATGGCGCGTTATAATTTGACCGTTTCCAAAAACGCGCTCGGCGACCTGATGACCAAGGAGGACTTCGGCCTGATTTTCGGCGCCGGAACGATCACCTATGCTTTTTCTTTTTTGATAAACGGCCCGCTGGTGGATAAAATCGGCGGCAAGCGCGGTATCATAATCAGCGCTGTCGGAGCGGCCGCCGCCAATATCGCCATGGGGGTCGTAACCTATATGTTGTTGAACGGTCGGCTGACAGGCAACGTCTCTCTTTTATATGCGATAATGTATTCGCTGAACATGTATTTCCAGAGTTACGGCGCGGTCTCCATCGTAAAGGTCAATTCTCATTGGTTCCACGTGAAAGAGCGCGGCGTGTTCGCCGGCATTTTCGGATCGCTGATCGCGCTCGGCCTCTTTTTCGCGTTCGACTGGGGTCAGGCGATAGTTCGGGCCACCTCGAAAATCGCCCCTGCCGATCTCGGCGCGATCGAAGGCGCAATCCGATCGATAGTGATGCCGGCCGGCGCCGCTATGGATTATACCTGGTTCGTATTTTTTATCCCGGCTTTTTTGCTGCTGGCGTTCGCCGTTCTTGAACTGTTTTTGCTCAAGGATTCGCCCAGCCAAGTCGGATTCGCCGATTTCGACACCGAGGATGCCAGTTCGGGAGAGATGGACAAGCAATTCGGCGTGTTGCAGATTTTCAAGAAAATCCTCACCAACCCGATTATCCTGACGATCGCCGGAATCGAATTTTGTTCGGGTGTGGTTCGCAATGGGGTAATGCATTGGTATTTCATTTTTGCCAAGGAAATCGGCGAGCCCGGGGTCACCTTGTTTTTCAAGGCCAACTGGGGGAAACTGCTCTGCATCGCCGGAATCTACGGCGGTTTTCTGGCCGGTACTCTTTCCGATAAGCTGTTTCAATCGCGGCGGGGGCCGTCGGCGGCGTTTATGTATAGCGGCATGTTCGTCAGCGTGGTGGTGATGGCGATATTTCTTTGGAGTTCGCCTTTGATTCTCGGCTTGTCGGCGGTTATTATCTCGTTGTTCGTTATCGGGGTTCACGGCATCCTTTCAGGTACGGCCACGATGGATTTCGGGGGACGCAAGGGGGCGGCCACCGCGGTCGGTCTTATCGATGGTTTCGTTTATCTCGGCACCGGTTTTCAGTCGATCTGCCTGGGTTATATAACGACCCGCAACTGGAGCTGGTGGCCGATATTTCTTATTCCGTTCACCTTGATCGGCGTATTTCTGGCCACCCGGATATGGAAGGCGATGCCCCAGGCCAAACGAAAGGGAGCCTGAACGAACATCCCATGCCGGCGTAAAGAAAGGCGGAAAGGAATAGATGAAAAATCATTATGGCCATTGATGATAAGGAGAAAAGATGAAAGGGCACGATCGGATTATCGAAACCTTGAACGGTTTGCTGGCCGATGAGCTGACGGCTATAAATCAATAC
>CAZHVC010000341.1:0-2638 GCA_964535765.1 uncultured Ignavibacteria bacterium
ATCGTGATAAATTTTCGGGCCCAGGTCTTTGCTCCGACGGACACCTCGGCCCAATTGATTGTCAGCCCGGAAAGGATCGAATTCGATCAAAAAACCAAAAAAATCAAGGCCGAACTCAAAAACAAAGGGGAAAAAGAAATCAGCCTTAAACCGCTGGCCGGGATTGCCGACCAGCTGAAGCTGAAAATCAAAAGCGATAAAATTGCCCCTGACCAAAGAGGCGTCCTGGAGTTCGAGTGGAAAGGCGATATTCCGGAAAACGATCTGAAGAAAACGGTTACCTTTGCGGTTACCGGATCGACTATAGACCGCCTGTCGGTGCCGATTTTGGTCAAAGGGACATCGCCTCAACCTGAACCAGCGAAAGCGGGGAAACCGGTCCCCCAGACGGAACCGACAACGTTGAAAGATGCAAATAAATCCAACCTGAAACAGCCAAACCCGCCCACCGGCAAACAATAATAATTGAATAAGAATGCTATTTTAGAGGATCGATTGATTTGAAATCGATCCTTTTTATTTGGACGCCACGGATCGCCTGATTTCGGCTCTTGATCCGAAGCGGCGCAGAAGGACGACCCTCGATTCCGCCAGAAGAAGGATTGCCAGAACCAGTAGAATCAAACCAAATATCCCAGAAATTATCACGTCCTGTTTCATTGAACCGCCGCCGACCAGATTCGGCAATTCGCGGGCGAATGGAATTATCTGCAGAATCAACGACCAGATCGTCATGCTCACCATGAATACCATAGGCAGAATCACGTAGATCGCCCTTTTCCCCTGTCTGGTCAGCCAAACGGAAATCGCCATCAAGGTCAAACCAGCCAAAAGCTGATTGGAGGTGCCGAAAATCGGCCAGGCCACCAAGTATCCCTTCTCGCGGGTGAGCATCAGAAAGACTAACGGCAAACAGAGCGTCGCCAGAGAAGCGACGATGCCGCCAGTTCGGCCGGAAAGCCCGGTCAACTCTTGGAATACGTAACGACCAAGACGGGTGCAAACGTCCAAAGTGTCGTAAACGAACGTCGAAAACGCCAGCAACGCGAAAGGAAAAGCCGTATTGAAACTCACTCCTATCAGCCCGAGATAACGGGCCAGGCCATTGGCATATACCAGATTGGGATCCTTGGCCAGCATTTCGGAGCCCTTGGGAAGCATCATTACGGTCGCCAGAGCCAGGACCGCCACCAACGCTTCCAGCAACATAGCCCCGTAGCCGACTGGGCGAGCATCCGTTTCTTTGGCCAATTGTTTTGAGGTTGTCCCCGAGCTGACTATGCTGTGAAATCCCGAACAGGCTCCACAGGCCACGGTGATGAATAGAATCGGAAAAAGAAGCTTCCCGTTTGCCAGGCTCTGCAGGCCGGAGATGTTCAGGGACGGATATTGAATGTTGAAACCGCCGAACAATGCCCCGATCAGGCCGATGGCAATAGTCAAGTATAACAGCCATCCGCCCAGATAGCCCCGCGGCTGGAGCAGCAACCACATCGGAATCACCGAGGCGGCGAAACAATAAATCAGAATGATGATGTCCCAACTTTTGACGGGAATTCCTTGCAGGAAATTCAAAATGGAAACGGGCAGGCGAGGACCCAACCAAACGATGAGCAGTACGAGGGGGAGGAATATGATGGTGGCAAAACCCGTGCCGAGGCCGAATTTGCGGATAAGGATACCCATCGCCATGGCCAGCGCGATATACATGACCGAGCTGGCGGCCACTCCCGGCCCGAATGCTGAATCGCCGGCGATCGTCTTGAACGTCTGGGCGGTGATATCGGTGAAGGCGATAATGACGTAAACCAAGCAAAGCCAGACGAATATCATGAACAACGAATAGGAAGTTCCGGACATGTTTTCGCGGACGATCGTGGCGATGGTGGCGGCTTTGCGGCGAACCGAGGCGACCAGGCTCGTGAAATCGTGCACGCCGCCGATGAAAATCGCGCCGAGAATTATCCAAAGCAGAGCCGGCAGCCAGCCGAACCAGATGCCGGCGAGAATCGGGCCGACGATCGGGCCGGCGGCGGCTATCGCAGAGAAGTGCTGACCCAATAAAAACGAGGCTTTGGCAGGTACGAAATCGATTCCGTCATTAACCTGACAAGCGGGCGTGGGCGTTCGGTCATTAAGGTTCAGCTCCCTGGCGAGGAATCGCCCATACAATCGATAGGCGATCAAAAGAAGCAGCATCGTAAGTATGACGACTATTGCTATCAACGGGCCGCCTTTCTTTAATGAATCGATTTCAAGTATAAATTATGCAATTTGGGTGCGTTTTGGCAAGCGATTCTATGCGATGATGCGCTTTTGAACCGATTCGGCTGCCTTGTGATTTCAACCTTATTCTTAAGGGTAAGCCTATGCCGCGGCGTTCAATTTATATACGGCAACACCTTTTGGAATCGGCGGAGCGATGCTGCCAGACCAATTTCCTCGCATTTGGGTTCAAGGGTCTTATTGACCGGAAGCCTAAAACGGGTAGAAATTGTTTTTGAACCAGTAATCCTCCTGAATTTGTTTTTGTTGTTCGATCAAAAGTCGGTGGTGCGACAATTCCCAGTCGGCCAAATTGAGATAGAAGTCTTTCACGATCGGATCGGTGGACTTGTCCGCCTCGGCCCGATAATAA
>CAZHVC010000342.1:0-2636 GCA_964535765.1 uncultured Ignavibacteria bacterium
AGAAATACCCGATCGGACCGATAGGCGAGGCGGCGCAGGAGTTGATTTTGGCCGGCAGCCTCGAGGAGTGGGTCAAAAAAAATCTGCGGGCCTGATCTGTTTGACAGGAAGTCCGGAATATGAAAGCCTGTTGGATTTCGCCCGTCAGGAATAACCGCTTAATTCCTCCGGGCTTCCTTGTGTCCAAGGGTTTATGGAAAAGAAGTTGATTTGAATTTTGTTGAGAGGGTTTGCAATGGAAAAATCAATTTCAAGAACCATGGCTGAATTTGCCGTGAACCTGCGTTACGCCGATATTCCGGGGCCGGTGATCAACGAGGCCAAACGCTATCTTTACGATTCTATCGGGTGCGCCTATGGCGCCTATCACACCAAGGATGTCGGCATCATGCGTTCCATTTGTGTCGATATGGGCGGCAAGCCGGAGGCCACTCTGATCGGTTTCGGCGATAAACTGCCCGGCGTCAGCGCCGCCTTGGTCAACTCTTTGATGATTCGGGCACTCGACTTCAACGATATTTACTGGAAAGAAGACCCCTCTCACCCTTCGGACATCATCCCCGCGGCGATCGCCGCCGGCGAGATGGCCGATGCTTCCATGAAAGAGGTCCTCGTCGGCATCGTGCTGGCCTACGAATTCGAACAACGGCTGTGCGAATTCGCCGTTCCGGGAATCCGCGAACGAAAATGGCATCACGCCACCCTGACTCAATTCGTTTCGCCTCTGGTGGCCGGCAAACTACTCGGTCTGACCGTGGATCAGATCGTCAACGCCATCGGTATCAACGGCAGTCACAACTACACCATCGGCTGTCCCACCGCCGGCCAACTCACCATGATGAAAAACACGGTTGACCCGATGGCCGTGGCCGCCGGCGTTTTCGCCGCCGTGATGGCTGCCCAAGGCTACACTGGAACCGAGTTGGTTTTCGAAGGCAAAGAAGGGTTCATGCAGACATTCGGGCCTGATTGGGCGGTCGACAAACTTATCGGAGACCTGGGCAAAGATTATAAGATCCTGCAATGCAGCATGAAAGCTTTCCCCACCGAGGCCTTGACTCACACTCATATAAGCGCCGCTCTCAAAGTGGTGAAAGCCAACGATATAAAATACGATCAGGTGGAAATCGTAACCGTGACCACTATCGCCCGCGCCTGCGATATTCTGTTCGATCCGCACAAGTATCGGCCAAAATCACGGGAAACCGCCGATCATTCGCTCCCCTATTGCATTGCCGCCGCCATCGTCGACCGCCAGATCACCACGGCCTCGTTCTCCGAGGAGAAACTGGCCGACAAGCGAATTTGGGAAATAATCGACAAGATAAAGGGGGAGGCCTCCGTCGAATTCGAGAAAATGTTTCCCGCCAAACAACCGTCGAAAGTGGTTATCCGCACCGCCGACGGGCGCGAGTATTCCGAGTATCTGGAATATCCCAAGGGAGACCCGCGCGAACCGATGACTGCCGAAGACCTCGACGCCAAATTCAGCGCTCTGTCAGCCAGACTGCTCAACCCCGATCGGCGGAAAAGAATCAAAGATGTGATATTTTCCTGTGAAAACCTGACCGCCCGCGAATTCATGGCGGCCCTTAAGATTTGAGTGATTCCGAAATCGTCGCCAAACACGAAGGCGGATCATAGCCGATCCGCCTTTTATCTTTTTCGCCTAATTTCATCGCCCCAATTCGATTATATCCTGGCCTCTCAATCCAACACGAATCGACCGTCTCCGCCGTCCTCATAACGGATTTCATCAGCCGCCGAGCTGCGCCCCGGTCCCCGGTATAACCTGTCGGGTGCGTTGAACACATAGCCGGTCTTATCGCCTATATTCTTGTAAGCATGTATTACTCCCGGGGGGACGATAACCGCCAGGGGTCTGTCCTCATCCGTGTCGATCCGAGCCGACTGACCGCTGGTCGGCGATTCGGGACGGTTGTCCCAAAAATAGATTCTGAATTTCGACGGCCCGATAAAGCAGAAATAATCGGTTTGTTCCCGATGCTCATGCGGTCCCCGGCTGGCGCCCGGCTCAGTCAGCGAAATGTAACCCATGACCGGCCGGTGTTTCCCCTCGGGCCAGTCGCTTCTGAACAGTTCGACGAGCCAGCCCCGCTCGTCCCGATGCATCTCGAGCGGCCGGATAATCACCCCCTCGATAGCGACTTTCGGTCTATAAATTTCGGCCATCGCTTCCCAGATACTCCATCAGGGCTTCCAGACTGTTTTTCATCGAATTCAATCCCAGCTCGTTCAGCCTCTTGTTCTCAAGTCCGGCATTGAGAGGGCGTTTAGCAAGCCAGCCGAACTCCTCGGAACCGCAGGGCGTAATCTCGGCGGCGATTTTCTTGATTCTGAAAATTTCGCCGGCCAGCTCGAATCTCGATACGGCTCCGCCGGAAACGCAATGAAACAACCCCGTCAACTCCCTTTCGATAACGATATCCACCTGACGGGCGACTTCACTCACCCAGGTGGGGTTCCCGATCTGATCGGCGACCACTCTGATCGGTGCCGGCTGCCGGCCGTCGATTGCGGCGGCGACCCAGCTTCGGCCTTCCGCCAGAATCGTTTTGACGAAATCGTTCCCCAGCGAACCGTACAGCCAGGCCACCCTCAAAATCGTCCATCTC
>CAZHVC010000343.1:0-2634 GCA_964535765.1 uncultured Ignavibacteria bacterium
ACGGTGTAAAAATCAAGCCGTATTCTCCCCAAGAAACACCGCCGCAGGGTCCAATTTCTTGTATCTCAGCGCTAAACGACCAGAACATCTGGGCGGCAACCGAACGTGATTTATATCATTATGACGGCGGATCGTGGAAAAACTATGTGGTTCATGAGGTGGCCGTCGGCGAGAATTTCGAAAGTATTCTGAGAAATTTCTATCGCACTGCCGCTGATTTGAACCTCGATCGTCTCAAAGAACAAGTTCGCTTGATGAATGATTCAATCGATGAGGTGGCGCTGGGCCAGAAAATAAAACTTCCCTATGCGCCGGCGTTGTGGGGTGATGTCACAGCTCTCGCCGCAAAAGACAAATACCTCTGGATCGGAACCGACAACGGCCTTGTTCTGTTCAACGGTGAATCTTTCATTCATTTCGGCTGGCGGGTGATCGAGGCCGAAAGGGAAATGAACGTTTTTGAAATGGCCCGAAGCATCCTTCCGGAAGGCAGCGATGAACAGGTCGAGCGACTTGCCGGCAAAATACTGGAACAAAATGAACTGGAAGGTGAAACCATTCCTCAAGGCAAAAGATTGATCGTTTACGCCAATCAACTCGGTTCCAAAATCTTTTCCGTCTCGGCTCCTTCGTCGAAAAAAGCTTATGTCGGAACAACCTATGGCGTTGTTGAATACAACGACGGAATCTGGAGCCGCTTCGCCCGACTTGAAGGGATTAGGTCGCCGATTCACACTATAGAGAACGAGTACGGTGAACTCTGGTTCGCCAACTCCGAGAAAGTATGTCTGCTTGCCCGCCCCCGTGGTCAGGTGACTTTTATGCATTCCAATTATCTTACCCAGCTCGCCCCGGATCTATATTACGATTATTTCGCTATCGTATATCCCACCAACGAATGGGGCACTTTCGGCACCGGCATCACTTTTCTTTCCTATGGCCAGCAGGATAGAACCAATGAAGTGGGCGACGTTATCGGGCAGTTTACGTCTTATGATCTTGCTTGGACTGTTTCATATGGCACGAAGTTGATGAAATCTCTTTCGGCGGGCATTTCCGCCAGAATCATTATCTCGCACCTTGCCGACGTCGGCGCCGGATTGGAGAAAGGTAAGGGCGTAGGTTTTTCGGGGGCGGTTGACGGCGGCGTTTTGTACAATCTCGACCGGCGGACTGACTTGGCCGCCACCATCACCAATATCGGGCCGGAGATCGCCTATATCGACGCCGATCAGGCCGATCCGCTTCCCCGCAAATTGGCGGTCGCCTTCGCCTACAGGCTGATCGACTCGCCCTACAACAGATTGACTATAGTCGGCGAAGCCAACAAGCTGCTGGTGGACCTCAACGATGATATCAAGACCGAAATCAGGGAGATCATTCCTCATATCGGAGCCGAATATTGGTATTCGAATTATATTGCCGTCAGAACCGGCTATGTTTACGATGATATCGGAGTTCAGCGATATTTGACACTCGGCGGCTCGCTGCAATATTCCCGGTTGCGGGTTGACCTGTCTTATATTCCGTCATCTAATGAAGAGACCAACCGTTTGGGGAATACCGTCCGGTTATCTATCAATGTAGGCTTTTGACGAGTGTAGCGTGCGCAGATCGAAAATCCTCTGTATTTCCATCTTGATTATTTCCGGTTTCGGCGTGATTGTCAATTCGGCTTCGCCGCCGTCGCTGCTTTCGCCTGTTCAATCCAACGGGCATTGGTTGCTGAGTCGTTCCGAATACCTGCGCAAGTCGCCGGAGTTTCGTTCGATGGTGTCGCGGAAGAATTTATTGAAACTTGAGCGCGAAACCGAATTCGGCTTGCCTGTCTCGAAAAACCTCGTGCCGCTGGCGCTTTCCTCGCAGATCGATACCCTGAACGTGCTGGTTCTGAAAGTCGAGTTTCAGCGGGAAGTCCCGGACGATCCAACCACGACCGGCGACGGCACTTTTGATCTTCGGAGTTACGATCAATTTTTGCAGGAGGAAGGCCATTTTCTCGATCCGGCTCCCCATAATAGCTCATATTTTTCGGCGCATATGGAAGCTCTGGCGCGCTATTGGAGATTCGTATCCGATCGGCGGCTACGTTTGATCTGGGAAATCTATCCGGTCGAGGAGACCGTTTCGCTGCAGTTGCCCCATCCGATGTCGTATTACGGCATGGGCGGAAATCCCGACAGTATAGTCACCGGACTCGAACGATTTTTCGTTCATTCGATCACTCTGGCCGACAGTCTGCTTCCCCAACTTGATTTCGGGCGTTTCCAATCGGTGATAGTTTTCCACGCCGGCAGCGATCAACAAAACAATTTCAGCTTCATCGACGATACTCCCAACGACCTCTGGACCGGCTTTATCATGCTGGGTGATTCGGTGACGGTCGACAGCGGCCGCAACCATGTGAGCGAAGGATTGCTCATGCCCGAGACGGCCAGTCAGGACAATCGGATCACCTGTTTGAACGCGGTTCTGGCGCACGAATTCGGACATCAACTTGGACTTGTCGATATCTACAGCACGCTCAATTTCATGACTCAGGTCGGCGATTTTTCTTTGATGGATAATAATGGCATGTCGGTCGCCATCGATCTCGGCGAGGGGGCGCGGTTCGTAAATGGAGCTCTACCGGTC
>CAZHVC010000344.1:0-2623 GCA_964535765.1 uncultured Ignavibacteria bacterium
TTTCCCAGATATATTTCGGCCTCGCCGCAAGACACGATTTCCGGGCCTCTTCTTTTTGCCGAAATAAAAAATCCCTCACCTTATCCGGCTGAATCGGATTTTCCGACTCGAGCACAAGCCCGAGTCCGTCGCCTTCGACGATTTGCCGCAAACCGGGAATGTCGCTGACTATCGGCGGAACTCCGGCGCAAATATATTGGAAAAGTTTTTGCGGCAGCGCCAGGCGATGATTTTCCGAAACCGGCTCCAACAACAAAAAGCCGGCATCGGCGGCAGCCGTCCAGCACGGCAATTCCTGTGGAGGAACCATTCCCGCAAAAAAGACCCGCTCGATTATTCCGAGTTCGGCGGCCTTGCGCTCAAGTTTCCCCTTAAGCGGACCATCGCCGATCAGCACAAAAGCGGTTTCCGGCAGAGCGGCGATGATTCTCAGGCAATTGAACAACCCCTGACCTTCTCTTAATATTCCTTGAAATACAATAATATATTTTGCGCGGAGGCCGCAGGTCAGCCGCAAATCGACCGGTTCGGCCGATTCGGCGGAGCGAGCCAGGTTCATCACCACCGTCGGCCGGCGTATCCGGTAGATGGATTCCATCTTCTCGGCGATCGCTTCGTTGACCGTGACCACCGCATCGACTCGGTGGATTAATCTATTTTCCAGAAACCGCCAGAAATTCCGGATTAACGGACGATGCGCCAGAGCCAGCAGCCCCGTGTAAAATTCTCTTGACTCATAGAGGACTTTCGCATTTTTGCCGGCAGAGCGCACAGCCGCCCAGAGCGTGTCGAGATCGACGGCGTGGCAGATATCCGGCTCGAGTTTCCGGCCAAGCGCGGCGGCCCTGATATTATACTCTATGAAGCGACGTTTGCGTGACGGCCAAGTGGGCTGTGGAATCTGATGGATTCTGGCGCCTTTGAAACTTGTAATCTTGCCGCCGGCGGCGGCGATTATTTCCAGCTCCCAATTGCAGGACAGGATATCCTCGCAGATCAACTGAGCCCGCGAATCGTAATCGAAAACGTTCAGGATAAAAAAAGCGATGCGCAACGGTGTCTCCAATAATCGTCGATTCGACCCAGCGGGGCGATAAAAGCGCCGGCGGCGCGGGAGCGTTCAAGCAGCCTGGCGTAAGTGCCGGCCCAGCCCCGATAATCATTGTCATAAAACGAAGTGTTATGCCAATCGAGAACCAGCAGAGCATGGCTTTTCAGGCAGTCGTCGATTACTTTACCGAGCAATGTTTCCGCCGATTCAGGCCGGTCGTCGCGATGCAAAGCGCAATCCATAAGGCCCAGCGGAAGCTCAAGAATGTCGATCGGCGCCGCCGTTCGAAAATCGACGCCGAAAAACGGAAATTCGATACCGGCGGCGAAACCGGCGACGATATCGGACCCCACCGCCGACGAGTAAGCAAAGCCGCCGAGGTTTTTCCAGAACTCCGGGAATCGGCAATCCAGGAAATGCGGCCTTATTCCGAGCACGGCGCAATCGAATATTTCGCTCAGACGTTTTTTCGCGTAGGCCAGTTGCTCCGGATCGCCGCTGCTGCCTATACCGTTATGCAGCGCTATTTCGAAACGGCCGGCGCCCAACACTGTTTTCAGTTCGTCGAGGCGATATGTCGGATCCCGCGGGTCGTTTCTGCGTCCGGCGAACGCAAAAATCGTAGCCCCGTCCAACCCGTCCAAAATCCGGGTGAATCTATGATAGGGATTTTGCCGGCCGGTCAAAGATGACCATAAAGTATCGGCGAAACCGGCCAGAGCGCCGCTTAATCCTCCGGGCAAACCGCGGCCATGAAGCGAACGGGCGATCAACTTCATTCCGCCGAACGGTCGACGCCGCAGAATATCGATATCCAAACTAAGGCCTAGGGCGAACGGCGCATTATTCGGCCAGGGCGATTTGATTTCAAATTCGGCCGGCAGCCTGCCGGTGGCCGTCAACCAGCGGCAAAAAAAGGCAGCATAGCGATGGAATTCGGGGGGCTGATAACCGCCCGATCCGTCATTTCGGCCGTATTCTCCAAGGCTCTGCAGACGGACGGCCAGCTGCCCGTAAATCGCCGCCAGCAGGTCAAACGAAAGACGGCGTTCGGAAATGGAAAAAGGCGTATCGATCATCTCCTGCGGCAGATAGACACCCGTTTCGGGATGCAGTTCATATCGCTTTTCCCGGAAAAGATCTCCTTCAAAAACAGGTATCAAATTGGCCCCCGGCTCGCCTGTCTGACCGTAAACGATATCCGGATCGCTATCGCTGAAACGCATTCGGATGCCGGTAATCGACGATAGGAGATTGAGAACGTAAACCGCCCTCTGTCTTGAATTCAGCCCCGCCGCCAGCTTTATTTTCAGTTCAAACATCCTTACGATCACGCAGCTTCATCAAAGCCCTGTAAAGACGCCCTTTCAATCCGAACCAGCGCTCCACCTCATAATGATTGACCGGAATCGAGCCGAACGATTTTTTGAATTCGGCAATCGTCGGAATATCGCCGCCGCAGAGGTCCCAAAGCGACAACCCCTGTCGAAAATGATCCTGCCCTATATGAAGCATCAGCAGTTGATTCACGCCGAATCGATGATATTCCGCCAGCGAGCCGGCCAGCCAATC